>JAGPFT010000007.1 GCA_018056405.1 Anaerolineae bacterium | reverse complement strand
CACGCCGTCCACTTTGGCGATCTCGCCGGTGAGCACGGTCGCGTGCGGGCCGAACTTGTCTACCGTCGCCAGGTTCGTGTCGCTGAGCAGCTTGGCGTAGGTGCTGCCGTCCACGATCCAGGCGCAGTCCTTGGGGCGCAGGGCGTAGCGCGACGGCATGAGGAAGCGCGCCGTGCGCAGCAAGACCACCGTCGGGACGCCGTTGGCGTCCAGGGCGTTGGCCGTGGTAGTGACCAGCGGCAGCTTGCGCAGCCCGTCGAAGGCCAGGTACTTGGCCGTAGCCTCTGGCGCAGCGTTGTCGCTGTTGATGTTGCCTGTCGCGCCGGTCTCCGTGTCACCGTTGAGCAGCACGTGGTCAATGGCGTCAGCCATCACGCGCAGCGCCTGCTCGCGGTAGAGCGGGATCAGCGGCAGCGCCGCGTCCTCGGCCAGCTCCGCCGAGAAGCCCACGCGCAGGGCCAGCTTCTTGGCGCTCAGCGTCACCTTCCCGCTGCCGATCTGGCTGTCCGGGATCGGGTTGCTCGTCCCCAGCGTCAGATCGTCCTCGTCCTGCGTCTCCGGCACGTAGTAGACCGTCGGGTCGGTGCCGGAGATGGGCAATTCGTAGGGATTGGCGGGCATCTCGAAGGTGCGGAAGAGCGGCAGGATCACGTTCTCGGCGCGCGCCTTGCGCCATAGCTCGCTCGACCAGACATCCGGCACCCACTCCGACCCGTAACCGCTCAGGCCAGTGTGCATCAGCTCGTCGGACTTGACCGGCAGATCGCGCACAGCGCCGGCGTCCAGCTCGCCGCGCTCGATGGCGCGGTAGGTCTTGCTGGCCAGCTCGCGCATGAACGCCGCCGAAGGCGTCCACTGCCCGCTGCGGCTGAGCCAGGTGTGCATAAAGGCCATGTCCACCGCGTCCAGGCCGGCGTACTTGCTGCGCACCTCGACGGATGGCGTGGCCGCGCTCTGCGCCGCCGGCAGCCGCTTGATCGCGCCGCCGTTGGCGTTGCTGTCGTACTCGTGGATCGTCATGCTCCCTCCTGGATAATCCTTCGCCCGATCCCTGCTCTGCGGCTCATCCAAAGCCAGCCGTCCCACCGGCAGCCCCAACGCCTGGTACGCCGCCTTGACCGCCACCGCGTCGGTGTAGCGCGGCTCGGCGGGCGTCGGCGTCAGGCTGCCCTCGACGATGGGCCAGCGCCGGATGTGCCCGTCCGCCTCGATCTGCACCAGGTGCGGCAGGCTGCCGCTGCTCCAGCCGAGCGCGCCCTGCCGCACGAGATCGAGCACGGCCCGCGCCCAGCGGTGGCGCAGGTCAAGCTGCGCCTCCACCCACAGCCCGACCGAGTCCGGCTGCATGGCCTCGATCTGCCCGATCAGCGCCGGGCCGAGCGCCCCGTCCAGCCCGTGCTGGTAGAGGACGGGGCGGCGCGGGTACCAGTCCAGCCCCAGGTCTGTCTCCGGCGAGAAGTACTCGCCCTGCAGGTCGCGGCGCGCGTCATCGCCCCACACGACCAGGTAGCCGCCGACGCGCCCGCCATCGCCCAACATCTTGACCGCCGTGCTGGCCGGCACCGCCCGTATCTGCTGTGCCATCGGCCCTCCTCGCCCATACTGGGAATGCTTGCCCAATACACCCGTGCACGTTGGCGGAAGTCCACCAGGGGCTGCTCGACGGTTTACCCCACCCTGAATCCCTCCCCGCCAGCAGGGAAGGGCTTGAGTCTGCTCCCCCTTTCTCCGCTGGCGGGGAAAGGGAGCCGGGGGGATAGGGGTCAACCAGGCCCAACCGCGCACCTGTCTCCGCTCTGATGTACCAACAGTTTAGCACGGATGTTCTGGTTCTGTCTTCGGCGCTAAGGGTTCAACTTTAAGGGGGATAGAGAGGGATCAAGGGAGGGAAGGCTGGAGATTCGTGTAGGGGCGGGTTTGAAGACCAGACTTCCGAAGTCTTCGAGACTTCGGAAGTCTAGGGGCGGAGCGAGGCCAGGGGGTGAGGTTGATCGGTCGCCCTCTCAATGCTTCACCCGCTGCTGTCCGCCCCCGAACCGTTTGTAGGGGCGGGTTTGCAAACCCGCCCCTACGGGCCTCTCCCCCTCAATCCCCCTCTCCAGCCGAGCTAGAGAGGGGGACTTGGCTCGCCGCACGTGGCGTTTTCCCCTCCCTGGCTTTGCCGGGGAGGGGGCCAGGGGGAGGGGCTTTCTGCCGCACCAGACTTCCGAAGTTTTCAGAAACTTCGGAAGTCTTGTTATCACGCGACTCCGCTCACCGTTCCTGGCCGAGGGCCATGAACGGCCAGTCACCGGACTCGCCGCGCCGGTATTGCTCGACGGCTTCGCGCGCCCCCGGCGTATCCAAGCGGGCCAGCGCCTCCAGCGCCGCCTCGCGCACGGTCGGCTGCTCGTCGTAGAGCGCTTCTTCCAGCCCGGCAACCGCCGCCGGATCGCCGATCTGCCCCAGGGCGCGCGCCGCCGCCTCGCGCAAGACCAGATACTCGTCGCGCAGCAGCGCCAGCAGGACGGGCACCGCCGTCGCGTCGCCCAGGCGGGCCAGCGCCCCGACTACCGTTAACCGCGTGCCCATGTCCTCGTGCGGCGCGCGCAAGGCTTCCAACAACGCGGGCACCGCCGCTGGATCGCCGCTGCGCCCCAGGGCCTCCGCCGCCCACCAACGTACCACGCCGTCGCGGTCGCCCAACGCGCGAATCAGTCCGGGCAGCGCGCTCGCATCACCGATCTGCCCCAGGGCGCTCGCCGCCCGCGCGCGCAGATCGTCGTCCTCGTCGGAGAGCATACCCACCAACGCCGGGACCGCTGCCGGATCGCCCAGCCGGCCCAGTGCGTCCAGGGCCAGGGCGCGCTGCTCCCAGTCGCCATCCTCAAGCGAGCGCACCAGGGCGGGCACCGCCGCCCCGCCAATGCGCACCAGCGCCGCAACCGCTGCCTCGCGCTGCGCCCCCACGTCGCGGCGCAGCACGCCGATCAGCGCCGGGATCGCCGCCTCGCCCGCCCCGGCCAGCGCGTCGGGAGCGCTGCGGGCCAGGGCCATGGCCGCGCCTTCGCGCAGGCGCGCGTCCTCGTCGCCGAGCGCCGTCTTCAACACGGGCAATGCACCCTTGCCCAGCGCCTTCAGCGCGTCAGCGGCGGCATAGCGCACGTCGGGACGCTCGTCCGGCAGGGCGCGCAGCAGCGCGTGCACCGCCGCTGTGCCGCCCATCCGCCCCAGCACGGCCAGCAGGCGGCTGATCAGGCCAACATCGGCGTCCTCCTGAGCCAGCAGGAGGTTGCTGATCTCCGCCAACTCGCCAGAGATCAGAGCGTGATCCTCGGCGTCCAGCACAGCAGGAGCGCCAGGCGCGGCGAAGTAAGCGCGCGTCGCCTGGCCGATGCGCAGCCGCCCGATCAGCTCGTCCCAGGGCGCGCGGCGTGCGTCGGTGAAATCGAGCACGCCCAGGGCGCGCAGGCGCGGGTGCAGCATAGCCGGCTCGATGACAATCGGGATCACGTCCGCGCCCAGGCCCAGCCCGCACGCCCACTCATAGGCGATGAACGGCGAAGTGCTCGCCGCGCGCGACATGACCACGACGACGGCGAACGCCTCGCGCAGGGCGAGGTCTACCGTCTCGCGCCACTCGTCGCCGGGGCGCAAGTCGTCGCCTTCCCATACCGCAAAGCCTGACTCGGCCAGCCTGGCCCGCAGACGGTCCGCGAACAGGCTGTTCTCCTGGATGTAGGAAATGAAGATGTGCGCCATTGGCAGGCCGTCCTTGTCACTCGCCCGGCAGCGATCTCCGTGCTGCGCCCATCATAGCCCAACTCCGCGCCGACGGGCGAGCGCCGCCCGTGCGCTGGAGATGTTCAGGCGGCGCAGGGCTGCTTCTGCCGCCCAGCGCACCGACGGATCGGCGTCTTCCAGGCCGCGCGCCAGGCCCGGCACCACCTGGGCCGCCGCGCGCGCTTTCGGCTCGGTGCCAATGCGCAGCAGCGCCCCGATGACGCGGCGGCGCACGTCAGGTCGCGCGTCGTCGAGCGTGTCCACCAGCCGGGCAATGGCCACCGGGTTGCCGATCTTGCCCAGGGCTTCGGCGGCGGTGATGCGCACGTAGACATCGGCGCTATCCAGCGCGCGCAGCAGGCCCGGCACGGCGTTGGGGTCGAGGGGCATAAGTTCTCCTGGGGAAAACCGGCTTAGAGCAATTCCAGGAATTCGTCCACGGTCAGCCCGGCCTGGCGGATGATGCTTCGCACAGTTCCCTTCTTAAGCGTCTTGTGGTTGGGGATCGTCACGCGCGCCGGTGGGTCATCGCGGCGCATGGTCACGTGCTTACCTCGCCGCACAACATAGAATCCGGCCTTTTCCAGCGCCGCCAGACATCGCTGGCCCGATAGCTCGGGCAGCCTACTCATGCCGCGACCGCGACCGTGGTGATGCTCAGCGGCGCGTAATCATCCGGGATTTCCTCGCCGTTAGCAACCATGTCGGCGATATACTCGGCGATGGCATCACGGATGTTCTCCAGAGCTTCTTCGAGGGTGTCACCCTCGGAGATGCACCCCGGCAGGCTGGGCACCTCGACAGTGTAACCAACGCCGTCCTCATCAGGAATCAGAATAACCTGGCGAACGATGGTCATCACACCCTCCTTCTCCTGCCTCCTATTATACCCGCCCGTGCAGCGCGTAGCAGGCCCGGCACAGCGTTGGGGTCGAGGGGCATGGCGACTATAGCTCCGGGTTGAGCACAAAGTAGATCGTGAACAGGGCGATGGACACCACCGTGTACAGCGTCAGCACATTGTTGACGTAGCGCCGCTCGTCGGGCAGCCCCGCCTTCATGTAGAGCGGGATGATGAACGGCGGCGGCAGCACCAGCAGCGTGAACAGCCCCGCCTCGAAGGGCGCTTCCAGATCGAGCAGGCCGCGCAGCACCAGCCGGTTGAGCAGCAGCGCCAGCGGAACGAGAATCGCCAGCCGGATGCCGATCACCGGCGCGGCTTCGCGGATGCCCGTCCGATCCAGCCTGATCCCATAGCCGACGATGATCAGGATCAGCGGGATAGTCAGGCCGGCCAGGAACTGCACCATGGCCATGAAGGCCCCCGTCACCGGGCGCTCGTAGAGGTCTTCGCGCAGGCCGAGCACATTGAAGGCGATGCCGGCCAGGATGCCGATAATCACCGGCGAGGTGAGGAACGCCCGCAGCAATTGGCGCGGCTCCTGGTGCCCGTCGCGCAGCATGAGCAAAAAAGCCAGGAACACGAACCAGATAAACAGCTCGTGCCCCAGGTCAATGACGGCGATGTAGCCGATCTTGTCCAGCCCGTAGGCGCTGCCGAACAGACTGACGCCGAGCATCCCGTACTCGAAGCCGGTCATCAGGAAGGGGAAGTACAGGTATTCGACGCCCAGCCGCGTCTTGAGCGAGCGTCCCAGGGCGAACAGCGCCCCATTGATGGCGAAGACCAGGACGAAGATGACCAGGTACTTCGTCTGGAGCTTCATCTCCAGGAAGGAGATGAACAGCACCGAGGGCAGCGCCAGGGTGACGACCAGCTTGCGCAGGTCGTCCACCGTGCTCTCAGCGACGAAGCGACTGCGGCGAATCCAGTGGCCGAGGCCGATCAGGAACAGGATGGGCAGCACGCGGTTGAGGATCAGCGTGGTATCGTCCATGCCAGGGAGTCCCCCCCTTCGGGTGAGCAGCGGGTGCACGGCCCTATTGTACCCGAAGTCACGCGGCGCGGCGGGGGCGATGGTCTTGTCGAGGGATGCACGCGGGGAAAGACTTCCGAAGTCTGTGGAGACTTCGGAAGTCTGAGTGAACGCGCCGAATTACTCCGCCGGCTCCGGCGCTGGCGTCTCCCCATTCCCCTCGGCCCGCGCCTCGGCGGGCGCGGGCAGCGGCCCCAGCCCGAAGTACCGCGCGCGCAGCTCGTCCACAGTCAGCACGCCGCGCGCCAGGCGCAGTTCGGCAAGCTGTTGGGCGCGGTCTTGTGGGCGGATGTCGTCGAAGCGCCCGACCAGCCCCGCCCCGTAGAAGGGCAGCAGATCGGTGGTGATCTTCTCGGCGAGGCGCACCAGTTTGGGCCACAGCGTGCGCTCGACAAAGACGCGCTCGCCGACCAGGGCGTTGGCCTCGGTCGCATTCTCGCTGAACAGCCCCACCGGAATGCCGAAGATCTGGAAGATCTCCTCGCGGTTGAAGCGCCGGGCGTTGAGGAAGTCCATGTCGTGCTGGCTGAGGCCGACGTTGTGCCACTCGACCGCTGCCCCGCGCAGGAAGGCCGTCTTGCGCTCGCGCCCGCCGTAGGCCGCGCGCCATTCGCGCTTGATGCGCTCGAAGTCGGCGTCGCTCACCCGCTCGCGGATGGCGACGATGCCCGCCGGGACGGCCATGCCCTCGCCGAAGTAGCGCCGGTTCCAGTCGGCCATAGCCCGGTCGGTTTCCACGGCCAGCCGCGCCGCTTCGAGCGCGCTGAGGCCGTAATAGTCGTTGGCCGGATGCCAGCGCCGGAAATGAACCACCTCCGCCGCTTCAAGCGGGAGGCGACGCCCGTCCACCTCGTAGACGTAGCCGCGCACACCGCGCACCGCATCCGGCACGATCTGCACGCGGTCGGGGCGCAGCGGCCAGATTTCCTGGGGTGCGCCGCCGGGCTGCCCGGCTAGGAACCAGTAGGCGTTGCCGTGAATCTCCAGGCTGCCGACGGTGTGCTCGATCAGCTCGAAGCGGCTGAGCAGCGGATTGGGCCGCCTGAGCAGGCGTGTGAAGGGATGCTCCGGCAGCGCGACCTCGCCCGCCCCTGACGGGGCGACCTCGCCCGCGCTGCCTTCACCCGTCGCCAGCCGGTACACCCCGAAGGGCACCAGCGCCGCCGCCTCGGCGATGCGGTTGACGGCCACATAGACCCAGGGGCTGTTCATGTAGACGCCCGCGTAGCGCGCCGCCCCCGCGATCTCCGGGGCGATGGCCGGCAGCGGGTCGCCAGGGCCACCCGCCTCCACGCGGTGAATGACGCTGGCCGGACGCCACTTGATGTAGCCGGCGCGGCGCAGCGCCCGCTCGACGAACGATGGCCGGTTGGCAGTTGGGGACATGGCTCGCTCCTTGTGGATTTGGTGATCAGGGATCAGTTTTCAGCCGTCAGGGATCGGTAGGGGCACTGTTCTGCTGCGCCCATGTGCACCAAGTTAAGGCTTGCGGGCGCGTGGTAGGGGCGGAACGCCCCTCCCCCTGGCCCCCTCCCCGGCCAAGCCAGGGAGGGGGAAAACGTCCCATCTGGCGGTCAAAGTCCCCCTCTCTAGCTCGGCTGGAGAGGGGGATTGAGGGGGAGAGGCCTGTAGGGGCGGGCGCTCGGTGATCAGACTTCCGAAGTTTCTGAAAACTTCGGAAGTCTAATGCAGCGCCAGGCCCCTCCCCCTGGCTCCCTCCCCGGCCAAGCCAGGGAGGGGGAAAACGTCCCATCTGGCGGTCAAAGTCCCCCTCTCTAGCTCGGCTGGAGAGGGGGATTGAGGGGGAGAGGCGTGCGCAGCCAGGCTTAAGTTGGTGCATAGGGGGCGCTGCTCTGCCGCGCCCAGGGCAGGGCAAAGCGCCGCCCCAACGACCACTAGCTGAACGCTGACGGCTGACCGCTGACCGCTACACAAAACTGACGCCTGCCCCGCCGTGCAGCGCGCCGTGCCAGGCCAGGGCCAGGGCGATCACCGTGTCGTCGTGCAGGCCCGGCGGCGCGCCGTAGCGGTAGCGACCGCTGGGCAGCCGCTCCAACGTGTACGCGGCCAGTTCATCGAGCAGGATCGAGTCGCGCAGGATGGCCAGTTCGCCGCGCTCCAGAGCCAGGGCCAGCGCCTCAACCAGCGGCCCCTTGCTGCTGGCCGTCGTGGTGAAAGGTATCACCGGCAGGCCCTCCTCCTGCAGCGCCTCGATGTTCGGCCCGCCCATGCTGTTGGCCTCGGCCCAGATCGCCTCAGGACGCCACGCCTCGGCCAGCGCCGCCAGCCGCCCGCGCTGCGCCGCCCAGCCGAAGGCGTTGAAGCGCTCCAGGGCCACCAGCCGCCGCGATTCCGCCGCCAGCACGGCGATGCAGGTGAAGTCGGCGTCGCGGCCCCAGTCCACGCCGAAGATGTAGCGCTCGCCTGGCTGCGGCATATCGCCGGGCGCGACCGTCGCCGCCTCGTCCACGCGACGGAAGACGCGCCCGCCATCGTCGAGGAAGTCAGCCAGGTACTCCTCGCGGAAGACCCGCTCCGGCAGCAGCGCCCGCGCGTCTTCGATCTCCGCCGGATCGATCAGCGGATTGGCCGCCGTCGGGAAGCGCCAGCTTTTCCAGTGCGGGTGATCCGCCTGCTGCCCGACCATCCACAGTCCCCAAAACCAGTTGCGCCCGCGCGGGGTAGAGAGAAAGAGCGCTTCGCCGCGCCGGTCGGCCAGCGCCGGACGAATGGCCGCCGACCACACCGCCGGAGCAAGATACGCCGCCTCGTCGAGCACGGCCAGGTCCAGCCCGGCCCCACGCAGCCCGTCGGGGTCGTGCCCGCTGCGCACGGCGATCACGCCGCCGCCGGGCAGGTCAATGCGGCGCATGTCCTCGTGCTTGTCCCGCCATACGCCGGCCAGCGTCGCCTTGAAGCCACGCCACACGTCGTCGGCCAGGCGGTAGGTCGGCGCGATCCACCAGCAGGTTCGCCCTTCCAGCGCCCGCTCAACCATCAGAATCCGCCCCGTCTCCGTCTTGCCGAAGCGTCTCCCGCAGGCCACCACCTTGAAGCGGGCCGGATGGCCCAGGATTTCGATCTGCCCAGGGTGCGGCTGACACAGGTTGACCGTCACGGCTGCCATACTCCACACGAATGGTCTGCACGGCGGAACGCTCGGCCAGCGGCCCGACGCGCTCCAACACTTCGCGGGTGGCGCGCAGGGCCAGCACGTCGTCGTCGCCGTCCAGGGCGCGGCGCAGCGCGGCAATGGCGACCGGCGTCAAGTCGTCCAGCGCGGCCAGGGCCTCGCGCGCCCGCCCGTGCTCGCGCAGACAGGCCAGCAGCGCCCGAAACTCGTCGTCGCACTCCCAGGCAGCCAGCGTGCGCGGCAACGCGCCGACCGCCCGCGCCACGTCCTCCCGATCGCGCCCTTCGGCCAGCAGCCGGATCGCCTGGCAGACGCGCAGCTCGCGCGCCGCCCTCTCACCCTCGCTCATCACGCTTCACTCCACCCCGGGGCGGCGGGCGGGACTCGCCTGCGCGGCTCTCGCTGACGGCACCCCTCCGACTCACTCCAGCCTTGTTTGTGGGTCCGTGCCCGCCCGTCACGCCGGGATTATGGTCTCATTTTAGCACATCTGTTCTGCGTGTCTTCGGCGCAAACGGCTTAACTATAGGGGTTCAGCGCTAACGACGAGGCGCTCTCAGGAGCCTTCCGAAGGCGGGGGCGTGCAAAACCTGTCGGGCAACAGGGTCGCGCTCCTTAGCCTCACCCCTGCTCGGCGCAGCGAGGCTGGGGGTGAGGCTACTGCCAGCGTCACCTCTATCACCGACAACCTTTGCACACACCCCCGAAGCCTGCGCAGACTTCGGGAGGCCCCTCGCGTTGCCGCCGAGGCCGCCACTCGCGGAACAGGGTGTTGCGGTCTATCTGCTGGATTATAGTTAGCAAAAAGTTAGAAAATCGTTCATAACGCCGCTGCGCGCCGTTCCCCCGTTGACAGCCAGAGGCGCTCTCCGTTATACTGACAGACGAACGAACAAATGTTCTACTCTGTGACAAAGAAGACAGAGCGCATCACGCAGACGCAAGCGAGAGCAGCCCAACCCAGCGCACTACCAGCGCAATGGAGGAACAGCAGTGAGCGAGGAGTACCCACCTACGCGCGAACGGGTGTTCCGCTTCATCGTCGAGTACAAACGCCAGCACGATGGCCTCTCGCCCGCCGTCGAAGAGATCAGCCGGGCGTGCGTCCTGCATACCTCCACGGTGAAGTACCATCTGCTCAAGCTGGAAAACCAGGGGCGCATCCGCATCGTGGGCAGGCGGGCCATCGAGGTCATTGGTGGCGTGTGGAACCTGCCCGACGAGACAAAAGTCCCCACGCCGTGAAAGCAGCCGTCAGCCGTCAGCCACGCCAGGGGCGCATTGTACTTGCTGAAAGCTGATCGCTGTCTGCTGATGGCTGTTCGCTCATTGCCCGCGCGCCTGTTTTGTGCTTAGATTGGCGCAGAGCAGCCCACCAGCAGAAAGCGACCGGCCATGACTCAGCAGACCAGCATGATTCCCCCCCGCAAGCGCATCGCCCTCATCGCCCACGACGACCGCAAGCAGGACTTGCTCGAATGGGCGCGCTTCAACATCGGGCGGCTGAGCCACCACGAAATCCTCGCCACCGGCACGACCGGCACCCTGCTCAAGCAGGAATTGGGGCTGCCCGTGCAGACGTTTCTGAGCGGGCCGCTGGGCGGCGACCAGCAGGTCGGCGCGAAGATCGCCGAAAACGCCATTGATGTGCTCATCTTCTTCTGGGACCCCCTCGAATCGCACCCTCACGACCCAGACGTGCGCGCCCTGCTGCGCATGGCCGTGCTGCAGAACATCCCCGTCGCCATGAACCGCTCCTCGGCGGACTTCATCTTTTCCTCGCCGCTGATGGAGGACACCTACGAGCGCCAGCTCTACGACTTCGCCGGACGGCTGGAGCGCCGCCGCGCGGTAGAGGCTCTGCGCGCGACAGGGGAGAAATAGGCACACGGGCAGGCAAAAAGCGTCCGGCGTATAATAAGCGCATACACTCTTCACCGAGGAGGTTCGCCATGCGCAACTGGCTGCCGCTGCTGCTGATCCTGGCTCTGACGCTCGCCGCCTGCGGCGACGACTCGGCCCCCCCACCCCCTGCTCCGACCGACACACCCGCCGGCCTAGACGCCACCGCCGAGCCGCAAAGCGCGTTCGAGCTAGAGTCGCTCGTGCCCGGCCTGCACGTGCGCAACGGGCTGACCGTGCTCACCCACAGTGAGGGCGTCCGAGAGGGCGTGGGGTACTTCTTCGCCGAGGTGCGCAACGACAGCGATCAGTGGCTCAGCCAGGTTGACGCGGTGATCTACGTCCTCGACCAGGATGGGCTGAAACTGGACGAGATCTCCGCGAACCCCCTGATCACCGATATTCCCCCCGGACAGGTCTTCTATGCCGGGCAGTCTTTCCCTCTGCCCGACGGTTACGCCGACACGCAGCGTTGGCTGTGGTATACCCCCACCGACGAGCCGAGCCTGCAAGGAGTCTTCAACCTGCCCGCCAGCATTACCAGCCAGAGCATGAGCGAGAGCGGACTCTACACCGTCAGCGGCACTGCGCAGAACACCACCAACGCCGACCTGTACTTCCCCGTGATTGACGTGGCGTTGATCGGCCCGGACGATAACCTGGTGGGGCTGGCCCACGCCACGCTCCTCACCGGGCGCGACGATGGCCTGTGGCCCGCCGGGGCCGAAGTACCCTTCGAGGCGCAGTTCCCATTCATCAGCGTGGGGCCGGAGCTGGTCAGCGAAGTGCGCATCTCGGCAGTGGGCTATCTCGTCCCTTAGCGGAGTGCGCGCAAAACCCGCCGGGCAGTCTGGCCGTGTCCCGTAGCCTCACCGTCCCCCCTCCACGACGTGGAGAGGACAAGCCGAGCACAGCGAGGCTGGGGGGTGAGGCTCTTCGGCGCGCAACAAAAACGCCGCCTTCAGGGAAGCGGCATCTGCACCTGAGCGAACGACTCTATCAGCTAGAGCAGGTCGGGCTGCGCACCGGCGTTGTCTTGCGCCGGGTCAATGATCGCTTCGTGAGGCACCTCGCCGCTGCTGCCGTCCAACCGCGCTTCCGCCTGGCTGACCTCCGCACGCATGGCGGAGATCGCCTGGCGATCCGTTCCGGCGCGGTGCTGCACCGCCGGAGAATCGCCCTCAGCCAGGTCAGCGGCATCTTCCGGCTCAAGCGCCGGCACCAGGCGATTGGGCGCTGTTCCGTTCAGGTCGGGCATCTCACCATCTGGAATGGGGCCGCCGGCTGTTTCCGCTTGAGGATATTCGGGGTTGCTCTGCTCGCCCGGACCCGGCACATTGGGGAGCCGCGTCATGGTTCCCCCCTCCTTACGTCAGTCTTCCCACCACCTACGCTGGCCCCATTGTGACCTGTTTGGCGGCTTGCTGCAACACGTTTATCCCCGTTTTTAGGAATTTTTTATTTATCGCCCGGTGCGCCTCGTAGCAGAACCGGCACCCCCGCGCGCGTCTCCAAAATGCCCGCCCAATCCCCAGCATTGCGCACCACGAATCCGGAGGTGCAGCGCGCGCCGCTCATGTCCTCATACTCGACACGCAGCAGATTGTCGTCAAAGGGATTCTCCGCCAGCTTGACTCCACGCTCGGTGACCACCACGCGGCGGATATGGATCAGCGGGATGGCGTGCGCCCGGTCGAACAACAGCCGATCCGGGGCCAGATACAGCCAGCGCGCCGTTTCCATCCAGTCGGGCGGCAGCGCGCGCGGATCGGGCTGACCTGCCACCCCAGGACGCCAACCCTTCTCGCCTTCGGGCACCACGTACACGGCAGGCGCGGGGCCAAAATCCTCATAAGCCTCGCCCACCGCCTGCACGGGCAGCCCGGTCAGCGCACCAAGCTGCGCCGCAAAGGCTTCCAACGGGCCTTCAATGAAGGCACTGACACGCCAGCCATCGGCCTCCTCGCTGTGGATGACCAGTTCTGGCGTCTCGATGCGTCGGTTCCAGGCCGTCTTGACGCGCGTGCGCAGCCCGATCCAGCGCACTACCTCCAATGGCGTGGTGTGATCCAGCGCGTGCGAACGATGCCCGGCGAAGACCAGTCGCCCGCCGACAACCGCCAGCGTGCCAAAGGCGCGATACCCCGGTTCGCGCGCCAGCAGGTCGCCCCGGCTGATCGTGCCCAGCGGCCCGGCCTGCACCGCCTGCCCGGCACCTGTCCACGCGGCGGCAGTGCGCAGCACATAGCGGCGTTGGGCCAGCGCATCCCAGGCCAGCGCCGCACCAATGATCACCAGCAAGAGCACCAACAGCGCGATCTCCATGCGACCTTCACCTGTCTTTCCTGCGGGGGCTATGGTGGGGACGCCGCGAGCGGTCTGCCAGGCCCGCCTCCCCCTCCTCACGATAACGCTTGAGCCATTTGTAGCCCGTCTTGCGGCTGATGCCGTAGTGCCGGCACAAGGCGCTGATATTCGCCCCCTCCGCCAGCGCTTCCGTCACAAACTCCTTACGCATAGACATCGTTGTGTTCACTTTCCAGAGCGCCTTTGACCTCCTTCCGCTGAGCCTACGTGGGCCTGAATTGTAACCTATGTCTCTGAACGAGTGTTACGGGTGTGTGCAAAGATTGTCAGTGATACGTGTGACGCTGGCAGTAGCCTCACCCCCAGCCTCGCCCCGCTCGGCTCGCGCCAGCGCCGAGCGGGGGTGAGGTCCGTAGGGCGTATCGCCATACGCCCCTACGCGGGGCGCTGCTCTGCTGCGCCCTGGTTAGCCTCACCCCCAGCCTCGCCCCGCTCGGCTCGCGCCAGCGCCGAGCGGGAGTGAGGCTAAGGAGCGCGACCCTGTTGCCTGACAGGTTTTGCACGCACCCAGTGTTACCTGTCTGTCCGGTCTATACACAGAGCCAGGGAGGGGGAAAGCTGCCTCCGGCGGTCAAAGTCCCCTTCAGCTAGCTCGGCTGGAGAGGGGGACTTAGGGGGTGAGGCGTGAGCAGACCTCACGCTTCCTTCCGCTTGCGCCCCTCATGCACAACCAGCGGCAGATCGGCCCGGCGCACGATGGCCTCCGCCCAGCGTCCGGCGTGATCTACCAGGAACCCGGCAGCCTGGTACGTCCCGTCCGGCCCAGCGTATTCCACGCGCAGCAGCGTGCCCGCGCGCCGCCCCTCGCTCCCGCGATACACATCCAGGCGAGCCATCGCCGCCAGCGGAATCGCCTCGCGCCACTCAAACAGCAGCCGGCCTGGGGCCAGGTAGAGCGCCCCCTCGTGGTCGGGCGTCCATTCGCCGTAGATGTCCTGGGTCATGCGCGTGGCGCGCGCCGGGCCGAAGTCGTCCCGACCTTCGCCCGCGTCATGCAGGGGGAGAGCGCCTGCGTCGCTCAGCGCCCTGGCGAGTTCTGGGATGTCCTGACCGGAGAACACAGCAACGCGCCACCCGTCCAGGCTGTCGTAATGGACGGCCAGCGCCCGCGCCCGGCGACTCGCTGGCAGAGCAATCGTGACCAGGCTCAGGTGCTGCATTTGCACTAGCGCAATCCGACCATCGAAGGCGCTGCGACTCTGCCCCTCGAAGGCCAGCGCGTCTCCAGCGACGCCTGCCGCGCCGAACACGCCGCGCCCATAGGTGCTGCGCGGGCGCAACCCATGACATACCACCCCGACCGGGCCATAGCGCACGATCAGCCCGGCGCGCACCCAGGCCGTGCGCACGCAAATCACATGCGCACGCCGACTGCGCCGCTGCCACCACCGGCCACCCCCGCTCACGTCCAGCGCCTCCATCGCCCGCCCGATCCTCGCCGCTGCCCGGCACTGTCTGGCGGCCACCGTGCTCCGATCTTACCCGCTTCTGCTGCGCGCGCCATGCGCCCTGCGGGGGCGCGTGCAAAACCCGTCAGGTAGGGGCGTATTGCAATACGCCCCTACGAGATCATTTCGCCAACAACATCTCCAACGTGGAGAGGGGGCAGCGAGGCGCGCCTCAGTGGGCCGAGCGGGGGTGAGGTAAAACAGCACCACCGTCTCTCATGCATTGTACCCAGCAACGAAACGACTATAATCTGAGCAGGCGCTGGCCTCAGGCGCGCCCGGCGACTGGAGATGCGCCGTCCTTCTTCACTCGCAGCAGAGTCCTATTGAGCAAAGGAAAAGCACATGAAGCGCCATTGGATGTTAGGAATGATGGTTCTGGCGATGCTGGCTGCCCCCATGCTGGCTTGTGGATTCCCCCTGCCCGCTGGAACAGCTATGCTGGCCGTCAGCAAAGCCGTCTGCGCCGAGGGCGAGGCGGCAGACTCTTGTCAGGTGCGCCAGGATGCGTACCAGTTGATGAGCAAGCTACAATCGGTCGCCATCGAAGACCTGAGCATGACTCTCAATATTGACGACGGGGAGAGCGTCACCGCGATGACCCTCAGCGGGGCCTACGAGTACGTGGTTACGGGTGACGAGGCCGGCCTGGGAGCCAACATCCACGCCGTGCTCACCGACGCCGAGATGACCGACGCCAGCGGCACAGAATCGCTCGACGGGGCCGAGTTCATCGTCTTCGGCGACAAGGCGTACACCAAAAAGCCCGGCGAGGACTGGGTTTATGAAGAGCTAGACGAGGACGCCCTGCTCGGCCTGGGCATGATCCTCGGCCTGGGCGGCTCCGCCGGGGCCGGGTTGGACCTGTTCAGCGACCCGGCCATCTTCTCGGTCAGCGTCGCTGACGGCCCGGCAGTGGGCGGCCAGGCCACGCAAGCCCAGACGCTGGCGCTCAACCTGGGCGCGTTGCTCTCCAACGCTGAAGCGCTGAACAGCATGATGACTGAGGGCTTCGGCGCGGGCGGTGAGGCGCTGGGCATGACTCAGGAAGACCTCGGCATGGATGCGGCCCAGTTGGCGATGTTGTCCGCGATACTCCTGCCGATGTTCGAAGGTTCCTCCTTCACAACCACCGTCTACATCGGCGCGGAAGACGGTTACATCCACCGCATCGAGGACAACTATGTGTTCGTGATGGACACCGCTGCGTTGGGCGCGCCGTCCGAAGGCGAGCCGCAGAAGATGGCCATGCGCTACGAACTGTCCGGCAATCTGGTGCGCCACAACCAGCCAGTGACAATCACCGCCCCCGAAGGCGCTGCCGAAGGCCAGGGCCTGCTCGACGAAGAGGGCGGCCTGCTCGGCGGTGAGCTGGGCAGCGGTCTGCTCGGCGGGCAGTAATCGCCGCGTTCCTCGCACCACACGCACGGGGGCCGCTTGCGCAAGCGGCCCTTCGGGTGCGTGCAAAACCTGTCAGGCAACAGGGTCGCGCTTAGCCTCACCCCCGCTCGGCGCTGGTGCGGGCCGCGCCGCAGGAGACTTCGGAAGTCTTCGAGACTTCCGAAGTCTGGTTCTTGACCGGGCGCAGCGAGGCTGGGGTGAGGCTGTGGGGCCGGTTTGACCTCACCCCATGTGCACCAGCTTAAGACTCTCAGGCGTATGGTATGGGCAGAAGGCCCCTCCCCCTGCCCCCTCCCCGGCAAAGCCAGGGAGGGGAAAACATCCCATCCGGCGGTCAAAGTCCCCCTCTCTAGCTCGGCTGGAGAGGGGGATTGAGGGGGAGAGGCCTAGGGGCGGACAGCAGCGTGAGAAGCATTGAGAGGGCGACCGATCAACCTCACCCCCTGGCCTCGCGGCGCTCAGCCTTTCCCCCTCTCCAACGTGGAGAGGGGGAGGCGAGGCGCGCCAGCGCCGAGCGGGGGTGAGGTCTGTATTTCGGCAGAAGGCCCCTCCCCCTGCCCCCTCCCCGGCAAAGCCAGGGAGGGGGAAGATACGGCGTCTGCGATCCAAGCCCCCCTCTCTAGCTCGGCTGGAGAGGGGGATTGAGGGGGAGAGGCGCAGGCGCTCGGCGATCAGACTTCGGAAGTCTCGAAGACTTCCGAAGTCTGGTTCTTGACCGGGCGCAGCGAGGCTGGGGTGAAGCTACTGCCAGCGTCACACGGATCCCTGACAACCTTTGCACACACCTGGCCCTTCAATTTGCCGTCCCCGTGTTTACGGGGATTTTCGTTCTTTTTTAACACTTCAGCATTGCCCCCTGGTGGAGTCCGTGCCATACTAGCTTTACGTGAATGCTACAGTTGATCATCAAGGAGTTCTACTATGAAGCACTTCGTACGAAGACTGCCCATTGTACTGATTGTCCTGCTGGCCCTTACACTGGCTGCGCCCGCTTTTGCCCAGGGCAGCGACCCGCTGTGCACCGGTCTCAGCGATGCCGATTGCCAGCTTCTGCTTGGCACCACTACGGCGATGGCCGGCCTCACCTCATTCACCACTCCCGCCTGGGCCGTTGATCTCAACGTCAGCGACGGCACGCAACAATATGTGTTCAACGCCAATGGCAGCGGTGGCTTCCAGCTCGCGCCGGATGCCTCGGAGCTTCTCATCCACTTGGTGATCAATCAGGCATCAATCGCCTCCCCTGACCTGACGCAATCGCTCGCGGCGGAGATCATCCTCACCCAGAACATGGGCTACGTCAATTACAACGGCGAATGGTACGGCGGGGAGATCACCGAAGAAGACCTTGCCGAGATGGGCCTGGGCGATCTGGACAGTATGTTGGGCGGCGAAACCACCGGCGGCCTCGGCGATGCGGCTTCGTTGGCCGGCATTGACCTGACCGGCGTCATCACCACCACGCGCGGCGCTGACGAGCAGGTGGGCGGGCAGCCAGTAGCCGCCTTCACCACGAACATCAACATCGCGCAGCTTGTCACGGCCTTGCTCTCTTCGCCCACGGTGGGCGAGGCCCTGGGCATGGGCGGCGCTGAGTTGGGCATGGAGGAAATGACCCCTGAAGACATCCAGATGATGGGCGCGTTCCTCACGCCGCTGCTCAGCCAGACTACGCTTTCTGTGGGGCAGTGGGTTGGCACGAATGACCAGATGCTCCGCAAGATCGCTCTGGATATGGTGCTCAACCTCGACCTGACCATGTTCGACCCGGAGGCGAGCGCCATCGCGGGCAATATCTCGTTCATGGCCGAGCTTGATGGCTTCAACCAGCCATTGGCCGTCACCTTCCCGCAGAGCTACCGCCCGATCGAGGAGCTGGAAGCGCAGCTCGAGGCGCTCGATATGGGGTTCTAGCCACTCGCACACACCGGCCCCTTGCGCGCCAGCAGGGGGCCGGTTGCCTTTTCTCCTCTATTTCCCTGGCGCAACCTCTATCACTTGCCCGCGTATAGGATTCGTGAGCATTGCCCATGTTGTTCGTCTGGGCAAGACTGCCCCACAAGGAGGAAACCATGAGAATGCAACGCTTGCTACGCCTCGTGCCGTGCATGGCGCTAATCGCCCTGCTGCTCGCCAGCCCGGCCCTGACCGCGCTGGCCCAGGGCGGTGAGCAGGCCGTCAACTGCAACGGCCTCAATGACGCCGACTGCCAGATCATCACGGACGCGACCACCGCCCTACAGGGCCTGCACGCCTTCAGCGTCCCCGAATGGGGCGTGGACCTGACGGTGGACGACGGCCAGGAAACCGTGCAGATTCATATGGCCGGTTCCGGCGCGCTGGTGCTGCCCCCGTCACTCATTGCGCTGGCCAGCGACCTGCCACCGATGACCAGCTACGCCGACCTGGCTCCCCTGATAGCGTTCGCCGAGCGACTTGACGCGGCCACCCTGGTGACCATGCTCCAGGAGATGGGCGCCTATCTCGTCCTCGACGAGATGATGCTGCCGGGAACCTTCGAGACGCTGGGCTACCGCAACGAGATCATCTTCAAGGACATGGGCCTCTACATGCACGCGCCTTCGCCCACCGGCGCTGATGCCTGGTTCGGCGAGAAGCTGACGCTGACCCCGGACGACCTCAGCGAGATAGAAACCGGCCTGGCCGAGATGCTGACCCAGCTTCAGAGCGAGGAAACCGCCCAGATACTCGCTCAACTCTCCGAGCTTGCCGGGCCGGCGCAGCGCCTTGAGGCGCTGTTGAACGCGCACATCAGCTCGACGCGCGGCCCTGATGCGGTCTTCAACGGTCAGACCATGCATACCTTCACCACCGCCTTCGACCTGGAAGGTTTTCTGACCGACCTAGACCTGCCCCCGGCCCTGCTCAGCCTGCTCAAGAATCCGGCTCTGGCCGTGCTTGAGCTTGAGATGGAAGAACTGGAGACGCTCAACGAGAGCCAGATTCAGTTCGCGCTGATGACGGTGGAGCTGCTCATCGCCAACTCGTCCTTCACGATGGAGCAATGGGTCGGCGCTGACGATAGCTACGTGCACCGCGTCGGCCTGGACATCACCCTTGACCTCAACCTGGAGCTTCTGGGCGAGGAAGCGGAGGCGCAGAGCGCCACCATTGACGGCTCGGCCTACCTGATGCTGGACGACATCAACACCGCGACGTTGGACGGCATCACGGTGCCCACCGTCTACTACCCACTCGACGACAATGAGGACTTCCTGATCGGCACGCCCGACATGATCAAGGGCCAGATCGTGCTGGGCCAGATGGTCAGCGGCACTCTTTCCAGTTCGGACAATGGCGGGAACATCGCCACTTCGGGG
>JAGPFT010000331.1 GCA_018056405.1 Anaerolineae bacterium | reverse complement strand
CTCCTGCGCCCAGGGAGTCGGGCTTTCCGCGCCCAGGTCGTCTAGCACCAGCAGGGGCACATTGCGCACGCGCTCGAACAACTCGTCATACCCAATCTCAGACGACGGGCCGAAGGTCGCGCGCAGGTGGTCGAGCAGGTCGGGCACTGTCAGGAACAGCACGTCATCACCCTGCGCCAGCCGGTAATTGGCAATTGCCACTGCCAGATGCGTCTTGCCGCTGCCGAAGTTCCCCTGAAAGAGCAGCCAACCTTGCGGGTTCTCGGCATAACGGAAGGCGAGATCATAACTGATGCGCAGCGCCGCAAGCTGCTCTTCGCTCAGGTTGGGGAGATCGAGGTGAAACGTGGCGAAGGTCTTGTCCGCCACCACATCCAGGTTACTGAGCGCGCGCATGTAGGCGTTGCGCCGTTCGGCAAGAGCCTCGCGCTGGCACGTGCAAGGGAACGCTTTGCCAAAATCCGGGTGGCCCACCGGCACGCTCAGAGTCACGAAGCCCATCCCCTGGCAGATCGGGCAGACCTCGGCGAGCGCTTCCGCCTCGTCAGCAGCGTCAATAATCAACGGTGTCCGAGAATTCTCCCTGGATATACCGGTAGCGATCCGCTTGAGTTGGTCGTTTAGTGAGTCCACGATCTTTCCCCTCAGCCTGCCACCGTTCAAGAACGCGGCGGATATAGCGCCAGTTACGAGCGTTGCGCTCCACAGCCAGGCGGAACGCTTCTTCGATCCAGCCCGGCGGGTAGTCTTGCTCGGCGGCGCGCAACTCTTCGCTGATCAGCGGGGTGAGCGCGCCGATGTTTTCCTCGTACAGCGCGTAAATGTTGGGGCGCTCGGCAAGGAGCAGCACGGGCGTGTCGCGGTCGCCCGGCTCGAACTGGCCCGCAGCGATGGCCCGCACGGCGTTGCGCCCGTGTGTCGTGTTCATGAAATACAGGTCTTCGGGGCCGCGCGCGCCCTCGACGCTGGCATGCAGCAGCGTGCCACGCTGCACAGCCCGCTCTAGCGCCGTGCTGACGCGCTGCGCCGCCCGCTCTGCATCCGGGTCAATGCCGCTCAGCAGCAGCGTATCTTGCAGCACTTCGCGCTTGAGCAGGTAGCGGACTTCACTCTCCTGTTGCTGAAGTGCCCAGAAAGCGTACAGGGTGAGCTTAAGCTCGTCCAGGTCGTCAATGGTGCCTAACATCTCAGTGAAGAACTGGCTCGGCAGGCGCACCATCGGCACCTTGCCGGGCGGAAACCCCTTGAACGTCTTCATGAGCGGCAGCCCATCCCCTAATAGCCAGTCAGGTCTACGCCAGTCTTGCTCAGGTTAGCGAACTGGGTTAGCTCCTTGCGGAAGAACAGTGCCACGCTGCCCGTCGGGCCGTTGCGGTGCTTGGCCACGATGATGTCGGCCTGGTTCTTTCGCTCGGTGTTCTCGTTGTAGACATCCTCGCGGTAGATGAACATCACCACGTCCGCGTCTTGCTCAATCGATCCACTCTCTCTCAGGTCCGACAACTGCGGGTGCTTGTCCTGGCGCTGCTCAACGGCGCGCGAAAGCTGGGCGGCGGCGACCACCGGCACGTTCATCTCGCGGGCGATGTGCTTGAGGTTGCGCGAGATGAAGCTGATCTCCTGCACGCGGTTGTCGGAAAAGCCGACGCCGGCGTTCATAAGCTGCAAGTAGTCAACGAGGATCAGGTCGAGGCCGTGCTCGCTGTAGAGCCGCCGGCACTTGGCGCGCATCTGAAGCGGGGTGAGCGCGGGCGTATCGTCCAGGAAGACATTGAGCTTGCTCAAGCGCCCCACCGCCTCGACGAACAGCGCCCATTCGCGGTCTTTGAGCTGGCCCAGGCGCAGCTTGTGCGTGTTGATGCCCGTCTCCGATGAGATCAGGCGCTGCACGATCTGCTCGTTGCTCATCTCCATGCTGAAGATCGCCACGCGCGCCCCGGTCAGGGCGGCGTTGTGCGCCGCGCTGAGCAGCCACGACGTTTTGCCCATGCCTGGACGCCCAGCCACGATAACCAGATCGGACTTTTGCAGCCCGCCAAGCAAGTCGTCCAGATCGGTGAAGCCCGTCGGGACGCCGATAGACTCCACTTGCTGGTTGTAAAGCTGTTCGATGCGGTCGTAGTACTCGGCCACAGCAGTGCGAATCGGGACTAATTCCTGGCGCAGCCGGCGCTCGGTCACAGCAAACAGCGTCGCTTCCGACTGGTCAATGAGGCCCGTGATGTCGGAGTCTTCTTGCTGCGCCAGACGCGCGATGGTGCCGGCAGCAGCGAGCATTCGCCGGCGCAGCGCGGCGCGCTCGACGATGCGCCCGTAGGTCTCGGCGTAGATGGACGAGGGCGTGTGGTTGATCAGGTAGGTGATATAGGCCGCGCCCCCGATCTCCTCCAGCCGGTTCTGCTGGCGCAGTTCCTCCACCACCGTCAGGTAGTCAATCTGCTCGCGGCGCTCGTGCAGCCGGGTGATGGCTTCCCATACCCACCCGTTGCGCACGATGAAAAAATCTTCGCTCTGCAAGAACGAGGCGACATCGTACAGCGCATCGGGGTTGATCAGGATCGAGCCGAGCACGGCCTCTTCGGCTTCGATGCTGTGGGGAGCCATCTGCTCAGGCTGGACAGACGCGGTTTCCTGACTCATCCTCAGCCTCATCGGGTGCGTGATCCGGCTCTACAATAATGGGATTCGGGGCGTGTGTCAAAACGGGGCCGCTCGTGCTGAGCTGCCCCGTGAGAGTTCAGGCTGCTGGGCGAGGGTGGCACCCGCTATCTATCCGCACATTCGCCCGCGTAGGGGCGCTGCTCTGGCTGCGCCCGGCAATTCAACGGAAGAGGTCAGTCCTTATCCTCGTCGTCTTCGTCGCTCAGGTCGTCCAGATCAAGCGATTCGACGAAATCCTCGAAGAGGCTCAGGCGGTCAGCAGACCCACCTTCGCCCGAGGGCTGGGCCGGCGGTGCAGCCTGCGAAGCCTCTCCCTCGATCTCCTCGTCCGGCATAATGCCGGCACGATCCATCACCGATTCCTCGACGTAGATCGGCACGTCCAGGCGGACGGAAAGGGCAATCGCATCGCTGGGGCGCGAGTCAATAATGCGCTCTTCCCCGTTCAGGTCCACCACGATCTGAGCGTAGAACGTGTCCTGGCGCAGATCATTGACCACGATGTGCCGAACACGCCCGCCAAGCTCTCCAATGACGGACTTGAGCAGATCGTGCGTCAGCGGACGCTCGACGTTCATGCCTTGCAGCTTCACCGCGATGGCTTCTGCTTCGCATGGCCCAATGAAAATCGGGAGAAAGCGCCCGCTCAGCGGGTCTTTGAGAACAACGACCCGAAGCTGCGACATCAGGCTCACGCGAATACTGTCAATCAGCACTTTGATCATGAAACGTCCCTGGCTTTTACGCGCGGTGCCAGATTCCACACCGCCTGTGACGATTAAGACAATTATATCATTGAGTTTGATGCCCAAGCAAAGCGCGAGCGCAACGGTCAGGACGCCAGCGACGCGGCACTACTGCCATCCGGCGCGGCTGCTTCTTCACTGGCGGGTGCTGCTGAGATTTCGTGAGCGGGGAGGGGCACAGCGGTCAGGTCCAATCCCTGGGCTGCCTCGTGCGCGACCATGGTAATCTTGCCGTCTATGAACGCGCCCTCTTCGGTGGAAATGGCCGAGGCAGTAATGTCCCCCCAGACACGAGCCGTGCGTAGAAGCTGCACCTTCTTGCCGCTCACATCGCCGCGCACCGCGCCAGCAATGGACACGTTCTTGGCGTTGATGTCCGCCGTGATCTTGGCCGCTTCGCCAACGAGCACATTGCCGTCAATCTCCAGCGTGCCCTCAAACGTGCCATCGAGACGCACATTGCCCTGGCTGCGCAGGTCGCCCTTCAGCGTGGCCCCGGCTCCCAGAATGGTCTCAAACCCAACCGGTTGGCGCGCGGTTTCCTGGGGGAGCGCAGGGGGAAAACTGCTACTTTCAGGCAGTGGCTGCTTACGTCCGCTGAAAAGTGATGACATGGCCGGGCATTCCTTCTCGTGGCGCAGACGATCTGCCAGGACTATAACGCGAGTACCCGCCGTGAGTCAATTCACGCGCGGTCAGGGGGTGCCTCTCACGATGAGGGCGAGATTTCTGAACCGCAGAGGACGCGGAGAAAAACTGAGAGTCCATTTAATTCTCTGAGCGAAGAGCATCTCTATGTGCTCCGTTCAAACCGTTGAAAACCTACCCCTGACAGCGGAGGCCCCTCCCCCTGGCCCCCTCCCCAGCCGAGCTGGAGAGGGGGAAAACGTCCCATCCGGCGGTCAAAGTCCCCCTCTCTGGCTCTGCCGGAGAGGGGGATGGAGGGGGAGAGGTCTGTGG
>JAGPFT010000330.1 GCA_018056405.1 Anaerolineae bacterium | reverse complement strand
GCGTAGTAGCCTCACCCCCAGCCTCGCAGTGCTAGGCTTACCCCCTCACCACGACGTGGAGAGGGGGCGGCGAGGCGCGTTAGCGCCGAGCGGGGGTGAGGCTAGCGCGAGCGCCCCTATTCAAGGATGGGCAGACTTCCCACATCCTCTGTCGTGGAGACCAGGAAGGCGGCGACCCAGCCTTCCATGCCCTCGACGGTGACGGCCAGCCAACTGCCATCGGCGTTGCGGCCCCTAAGCTCGATTTCTGTTCCAGGAGCCGTGACAGTGACGATGCTGAAATTCGCGCTGGGGCCGCTGCGAACATTGACGTTTGAACTGCCCGCAATCGTGCCCAGAAGTGGCTTGCGGCCCAGGCCGACGCTCAGGCTGAAGTCGCCCGTTGACGCCTCGTTGAAGGCGTAGACAACAGCCGTGAGTTCCTGGTCGCCGGGAAGCGGGCCGCTATGGGCGCTGAGAGAGGATGGGCTGCCATCATCGTTGAAAGCGATCAGGTTGCCCCCGCTGTCGTAGACGACGAGCACCGGGTCTAGCACGCTGTCACCGCTTGGGCTGACCTGGATGCCGATCTGTTCCTGATCGCCCGGCATTATGGTGAACGCCACAGCGGGGTTCTCTGCGCTGATCGTCGCTGTCATCTCGTCACCAGCAGAGACCGCCGCGATCGGCTCAGGCAGGGGCAGGCTGGCCAGCGACCCGATGGCCTGGCACGCCGGACAGGTGTTGTCGGCGCGGATGATCGCCGAACCCCCGAAGAAACCTTCATCTCCGCTGGGGCGGCCAACATAGCTCACGAGAAGGGCAACACGGCCGTCGTCCCTGGCGACGAGGATCGCATCGCGCAGCCATTTCGCCTGCTCGGTGACGCTTGTATCCTTGCCCCAGGGTAAGTAGGCTGGCCAGGACGCTTCATACCCTTCAGCGGACAAGTATCCCAGTCCCGTGAAACACAGCGGGATGTCCTGCCCCTCAAAGGGGGCGGCCATGCGCTCGATCACCGTCGGGAAGTAGCGGGTTGGGTAGTCGTCCCTGGGATCACCTTCTGTCTGAGTAGGGCTGACAGCACCTTCGATGTAGCGAACCCCAATGCAGTCCGCGAAGTCGGCGACCCCGGCCTCGGCCATCTGTTGGGCATATACGTCATCGTTGCAGCCCTGGTCGGTGCAGTCCGTTCCACCAAAGAAACCGGCTGGGTTCAGCGCGCCGGTGATCACCAGCGTGTCAGGGTTGGCGGCTTTGATGGCATCGTAGGACGGGGCCAGCAGCCGCACGTAGTCAGCCCCGTTGACCTGGCCAGTGAGCCATGCGCGGTCAATGTTCATATCATTCCAGACCTCGATGCCATCCGCGCCCAGCGCGGCGACCTCGCCCAGGAACGCGGCAAACGCCGGGGCATACTCGTCCCCCAAAGTGCCCATGTCTGCGGAACTGCCGGTGATGTTCAGCAAGACCTTGAAACCGGCCCGGTGTCCCTCCTCGATGAAGGCGTCAATAGCTGTCAGATCTGCGCCCACCTGGAACCCGAATTGCCCTTTGACCCAGGTCATGCCGGCAGCCTGCATCGCGCTGATGGTGTCCGCGTCGAAGGCGAATACGTGGCCGCCCACAGGCAGCGGCAGGTCCGTGTCGCCCAGGTCCAGGTCGCCCTGCGCGGAAACAAGAGAGACACTCAGAACAAGCAGACAGAAACAGGAGAGAAGTAACTTGTGTGTCATTCTTCATTCCTCATACTGTTAGAAAGCGATTAAGCCTATTCTATCACAAGAAGAACCCCCGGAGGCCGGGGGTGTCTTCTCCTGACAGAGCCAAACGTACCCGCTACCCGACCGGGTAGGTGCGGTACTCCCGGACCGCCTCGTAGAGGGCCACCAGGTTCTCCTGCGGGACGCGCGACTGCACGTTGTGGATCGGGTTGAAGACGAAGCCGCCGCCCGGCCCGAAGATGCGCATCCGCTCGCGCACTTCGGCGCGAATCTGCTCCGGCGTGCCGAAGGGCAGCGTCTTCTGCGTGTCAATCCCGCCGCCCCAGAACACGATCCGGTCGCCGAACTCCGCCTTGAGCCGCGTCGGGTCCATCTCTGCCGCGCCGGTTTGCACGGGGTTGAGCACGTCGAAGCCGGCGTCAATGAAATCGGGCAGCAACTGGTAGATCGAGCCGCACGAGTGGATGAAGGTCTTCCAGGCCGTGTGCTGGTGAATCCAGTCGTTAACCGCCTTGTGGAAGGGCTTGAACAGGTTGCGGTAGGCGCGCAGCGAGATGAACGGGCCGTTCTGCGTGCCGAAGTCGGTGCCGGTGACGAACGCGACAGCCACGCGGTCGCCGACGACGGCGTGAATCTTCGCCAGGTTCTGCAGCGCGATCTCGCACTGGCGCTCGAAAATCTTGTAGACGTAATCGCGCCGCGCGACGGTGCTGACGTACCACTCCTCGATGTCGCGGATGCCCTTGGGGTACTTCACCCAGGGCGCCGGCACCAGGGCGATGTCGCCGAAGCCGGTGCCGCCGAAGTTGGCCAGGATCGCCTTGTCGGTCTGCTCGTAGAGCCGTTTGGCTTCAGTCTCGTAGTAGGTCAGCTCCTCTGGCGTGATCGGCCCGAACTCCTCCAGGTTGTCCTCGACGTTGAGGGTATCGTCGTCAATGGGCGGCTGGCGGACGATGGTGTCGAAGTAGTAGCCGTCTTTGGGCATCCGCCCGCTGGGTGGCGCGGACTTGTCGCCCTCCGGGTATTGGAGAATGTCGCCGTTCGGCTCCGGGTCGGTGTTGAAGCCGCCGGGGACGAGCATGGGCGTGCCGTCGTGCAGCGTCCAGGGCTTCCAGTCGCGGCGATGGTAGCCGAAAAACGTCTTGGTGGACTCCAGCGGCACCACATCGGCACCGACCGCTTCGATCAGGTCCATGCCGATCTCACCGAGCATCTGGTACGGCTCGATCAGCTTGACCGGCGTGCCTGGCGCGTCCAGGCCGAGCGCCTGGCGCAGCAGGTACACCGAACTGATCTGCATCCCGCTGGTGACACACCCGCCCAGGTCCAGGGGCACCATGTCGGCTTCTTGGTGGTTCAGGGCGCGCAAGACGCGCTCGCGTGACGTTAACATTTTTCCCCTCGCAAAGAGATGGTCGCCGGTCAATACAGTCATGCGCGGACGGCGCGTGGTGCGCATGGGCTGTCGTTTGCGCTGCTGGCCTTGATCATAGTCCATTGCGCCGGACGCGGCCAGTTGTGTATCGGCAGAGCAGCGTCTGCCAACTCTCACGTCGGGCGCGGCGGGGTTGTCAGGAGACTTCCGAAGTCTGCGAGACTTCGGAAGTCTGTTCAGCATCCCTACGCCGCCGGAACCGCCGACCGCTCCGCCCGCCGGTTGGCGGCGACGATGGCCCCTGCCGCCATGACCAGAAAGACGGCCACTACGCCGTAGGCGTTCTTGATGGCGATTTCGTCGGCCAGCGTGCCGAGGACCTGGGGCGTGATCAGAATAGCCAGCCCCGATGCCAGCGTCACCCGGCTGCTGGCGGCGTCGGCCTGCTCGCGGGCGACGATGTTGCTGGCTGCTGAGAGTGTCAGCGGGAACAGGTTGGCGATGCCCAGCCCGGCTACGAACAGCCCGGCGATGTTGAGCGGGGCGGCGCTCGCCAGCCAGAAGGGGATGAATCCGGCGGCAGCTATCAGCACGGCGGCCAGCAACAGGGGGCCAATGGGCGCTGCGCGCGACAGGCGGCTGCCCACGATGCGCCCCAACAGATGCGCCGCGAAGAAGACGCTCATCAGCGTGGAAGCGTCCACCCGGCGCAGCCCGACGCTCGTCTCCAGGAAATCCGCGCCCCAGAAGATGACGCACCATTCCACCGACACGCTCAGGAAGATGACCAGCCAGTACGCCCAGAACACGGTGGGCAGGCGCGCCGCGCGCTCTGCCGCCGGCGAGCGAGGCGGACGCGGCGTGTGGGGCGGGATGGGCACGGCCTGGCCCCGCAGGGCGAGCGCCCCCCAGCCCAGAACGCCCAGAACCAGCGCCCCACGCCAGCCGATTCCGGCGCGTTGCAGGCTGCCAACCAGCAGCGGGGCCATCCCCGCGGCGAGGCTGGCCGCGACATTGGACTCGGTCAGGGCGACGGCGCGCCGCGCGCCGTGCCGGTCGGAGAGCGTCGCCTGCACCATGATCAGCAGCAGGGTGCCGGGCACGCCCATCAACAGGGCGCTGGGAATGGTCAGCGCCGGATGATGGCCGGCGACGAAGAGCAGCGATCCCAGGGCCAGGCCCGCCCCGCCGCCCCAGAACACACGCCGCCGCCCCCAACGCTGCACCAGCGCATCGCCCATGATGCCTGCCAGAACCATGCCCAGGGCGAAAGCGCTCAGGTGCAGCCCAC
>JAGPFT010000329.1 GCA_018056405.1 Anaerolineae bacterium | reverse complement strand
GCCCAGGACGAGATAACCATGCCCACCGAAATCGTAGCAGCGATCGGCGAAGGCGCGCTCGCTTATCGAGAGAGCGGCATTCTCTCACTGGCAGATGGCAGAGTATTCTCCGCGTGCCGGCAGTATCGCTATCGCTTGAGCGAGGACAGTGTTGTCGTCGAGTTCGCAGACGGACCTCATATCGGGACGCAGTTCCTCAGCTTGAGTTTCTCGCGGACGGATACCGGGTTGGAAGCGAGTGGCGTCTATGCCTGCGGAGACGACACCTACCATGCAACCTACAGGATTCTGGGGCCGGCGGCCTTTGAAGTGGTCATCATGGTCCAAGGGCCTGCAAAGGCATACGAGCTAGTCAGCCGATATTCCCGGTCGGGATAAATGCTCATGTCAGGAGGGCAAGTCCTCTGTTGCCCTTATCATGGCCGTGAAAGGCAGCGCCGGAATAACTTACCACGCGCTGCAAATCCGAAGACGATTGTCGTCGTCATCAGAAGGTAGGCGACTATCCCACCAGGTGAAAGAGTCGGAACCGCTGCGAGGATCAACCCATCATTCCCGCCGGGTATGAGCGCGATGCCGATACCCATCAATGTGCCGCCGACGACAGATCGCAGAATGCCATTGGCTGTCGGCAGTTGGAGACGCAGATTGCCTTGGCGAAAGGAGGCGGTTAGGGCGCCTGCGATCGAAGAGATCACCGCAGTGAGCGCGACCTCGCCGGCCGGGGACATTCTGAGAGGAAGGGCGCGTTGAATCACGTCTGCGAAGGTCCAGGCCGGCGAGAGTGCATATAGAAGTCCGCCAGTGATACCGAGTCCAATCATCGAAGCGCCGAACGACCAACCCGGCTTTGTTCGCAGAACGCTCTTCGTGGAAACGAAAACGAGTGCCAGCACGAGCACAACTAGGAAGGCTAGGAGAGTAACGAGGCCTGTTGCGCTCGGTTTGGAGATTAAGCTTGGCCATGTTGAATCGTAGCCGAACCTGCCATGGTCGGCAGCCAAGATACCAATCGTTAATCCCAAGGGTAGAGCTAGAAGTCGCATCTCCCCATCCCCAAGCCGCGCCAGCGATCCGAGCAGGCATGTGTCATTAATGAGTGCGCCGAGGCCGAAGGCGATGGCGCCGATGAGCAGGAGGAAATTGATGCTGGTCGAGGGTGCGAGTGTTGCGCCCAGTGTTCCCGTCCAGACTATCGGGACCGCAACCAGGCCTGCCGCTGCCGACGCTGCGAGAAATCCGACGAACATTTTCGGCGGCTGTCTTCTGTGTAACTCATGAGCGGCCACCACTAAACAGGTTCCGCCTTGGTTCGCCGCATATCCGAACCCGAAGGCAAGTACGCATAGAAGAAGTTCGAGCGCAAACGATCCCATTATTTCAAGCCTGCCTGATCATATCGTCAGCCTTCTGATGCGACGTTCCAGCGTGGCGAGCGCCCCGGCTTAGCTTTACCACGGGAAGGCGCGATCCTGCTGTAGCCGCACAGATGGCAAAGGCTGACCGAGCCATCTTTGTCGAAGCCGTTTGCCACAAGGAGCCGCTCCGACAGCATGCCTAGAATGTCGAGGTCATTGGGCGACAGGGGCGAAATACATTCGGAGATCACCTGCTCCCGTGCCTTGAGCAAGGCGTCCGTTATCTTCTTCCCCGAATTGGTGAGGTGAATGAAGCGCGCCCGCCTGTCGGTGATTTGTCTTCGTCGTTCCACCAACTGTTCGCGCTCGAGCCTATCGATCAATCGCACCGTCCCGGCATGAGAAAGCCCGATCGAGGTAGCCAAAACGCTGATCGGCAGTCCGGGCTCCATGCTGAGTAACACCATCACGGCGGTCCCCGGGCCGCTTGGTGAAAACGAGGCCGAGACACTGGCGATGCTGTCTGCAACGGCCAACGCGAGTGCACCTAAATGGTACTTGGCGACCTCAGGCTCCATACCGCAAGAATATATGCTTCGCGCATAGACTTCAAGCGTGTGAAAATGTATGACCGCCGCATGCATCTATGACAGATTCGGACATGGTCATGCTCATTGAGGGGCTCAGCTCGGATTCCACATCTGAGATCAACGGACGTGCTCGTTCCCCAGGCGCTAGCGGGGGTGGGCTCGATGAAAGTGGACGTGCATGGGTGCCGCTCACCGGGCGCAGGCGGTTCGCCGATGAGACCGCCGGTATGATCGGACGGGTCTCATGCCCGACCTGACTCTTGATCTCCGATACCTGAAGTACGCCGTTCAGGTCGCCGAGGCCGGCAGCTTCCGCCGAGCGGCGGAGCGCCTATCGATATCGCAATCCACCGTCAGCCGACGTGTGCAGCTGTTTGAGCGCCAACTTGGCTTTTCTCTCTTCAAGCGTACGCGAGCGGGGGCAGGGCTGACTCCAGAAGGTGAGCGCTTCCTTCAACAAGCGGTGGTGGGAGCGCGCTACCTTCGTAACGCCGCAACGGAGATCCGCTCCGCGCGGAAACTCAAGACCGGGCTCGTGAGGTTTGGAATGCTTGAAGCGTTCCCGGCGTGCCCGATCATCAACATTCTCTCGGCATTCAGAAATAGACATCCGACGATCGAGGTAAAGCTTGAGGAAGGCACTTCAGAAGAAAACACTTTGGGGGTGAAGCGCGGATTACTGGACGCAGCAATCAGCCTGAGTGCGAGCAAGAGCCCTCAGTTCCAAGTTCGACGTCTCTGCGAACCAGATCTGTTCGTGGCATTGTCCCCGCTTCACGAGTTGGCAGCACGGCCACAGCTGTCGTGGGAGGACGTTTGTGACGAAGTCTTCCTCGTTCGCTCGGATGGCGCTGGGCGTGAGCTCGCTGGCATACTCCGGCGCATGGTGGGCGCCGGAGACGGAGCGGTTCAACTCTCGATCCAACAAGTCAGCCGAGAAACCCTGCTGACGATGGTCGAACAGGGCTTCGGCTTGACCATCACCAGCGTGATCTACCGGCCGGATATCGCGTTGATCCCGCTCCCATCGGCGCGGGCGCCGACGGCCGCTATAATTTCTTCCAGTGACAACGACAACCCGACTCTGCCGCTGCTGCTGAAGTGTTTCGACACCCCCTCTAGAGCGGGGACCACGGATTAATCGGCGCTCCCCGGCGTCAACGTTCGCCTGGCTTTGGCGAAGCCACGGTCTGTCGCGATGAACCGTTGTAACATCGGGACGATTAACCGAGCTGGGTCAACAGCGGACTGACCTTGCTCTCGGCCCAATAGGTGGGCGTAGTCAACAAGGTCCTGGTGGAGAGCTGCAGGTAGCTCGACCTGTACCTTAAGCGGCTTGTCGTCCGCGATGGGGCCTAGCTTAAGCTTCGACATCATCACCCTCCATATGGCTCCAGTACCAAGTCTCGCGTCACGAGAACGCGCACGGGAAATCCGGGCCGAATAGTGATCGTGGGCGCGACGTTGAGCTGACGCCTCACAATCTGCTGCCCTGCGTCGTTGATGGTGTCCTGCCCACCGTTCCGGATCGCCTGAACGAGCTGATCGTCGTTGTCGACCGCGAGTTCGGCGCCGACGCTCAGCAGTGTCGACAATCCCGCAGCCTTGGCCAGATCCCACCAATGGTAATCGACGCCATCCTGCAGCCCGGCGAACCCTTCAGCGTCAGCACCAGGCTGGCGCTCGAGAACGATCGAGCGCCCGTTCGGGAAGACGAGCCGAGTCCAGACGAGCAGGACTCGGCTCTGGCCGAACTGCACGTTGTTGTCGTACTGCCCGACCACACGAGTGCCTTGCGGCACAAGCAAGATACGGCCGGTTGGGCTGTCGTAGATGTTTTCGGTGACCTGCGCGGTGATCTGGCCGGGTAGATCGGATCGGATGCCGGTGATCAGCGCCGCGGATATCACTGCTCCCGCCTGAAGGACGTTCGGCGATACTGGCGCAGCGACGCGATCGGGCGCAACCGTCCTGCGATCGGCCGCGGCGTTCAGAAACGCGTTCTGCCGGTCCTGCGCCGAGGGCGTGGCGGGCGGCGGAGCGAGGCCAATGCTCGCCAAATCCGGCACCGGCGCGAGCGCTGGGGCAGCTCCCGCAGCAGCGGGTGTGCCCCGGCTTTCCGATCCGGAGAAGAGACGGCTGGTGCGCGCGGTCTCGATTTCCTGAAGGCGGCGCTGCTCTTCCGGGCTGATGCCGGGATTGGGCGTGGCCGTCCCGGGTGTGGGCACCGGCTGTCCGCGATCCTGGGTACTAAGGATCGGCCGGCCGAGGTCACCGGGAAGAGGGGGACCGAGCTGTGGCACGCCACTGTAATCTCGCGGCAGGCCGGCCAGTCCGTCAGCGGTCGAGCGGTTCTCGGTCGAATAGAGTTCGTCGTTCGGCCGACCGCCGTCGCGTGTCTGAAGCGCGTAGATCAGCGCACCG
>JAGPFT010000328.1 GCA_018056405.1 Anaerolineae bacterium | reverse complement strand
TTTCAACCCCTATCCCCCAGCCCCTTTCCCCGCAAGCAGGGAAAGGGGAGCGATTTGCCCCTCCCCGCTGGCGGGGAGGGGCCACAGGGTGGGGTCAACCATCGAACAGCCCCTGGTGGACTTCCGCCAACGTGCACTAGCCGCCTCGCGCTGAGACTTTGTACCGAAAGGGACATCCGAAGCCTGCGAAGGGCTTCGGATGTCTGACCCCTGGCCAGGCTGCCTCCGTCGCATCCTCCGAGCAGCCTCGAAAAATTGCCGGCCTCCTCTACGATGGATCGCGGGATTTTTCATACATCTTTCACACCGAGGCCGTTCATAAGCCTCCTTTGTCGCCTATACTTAGGCCAGACGACGGACGCACATGCGTCGAAAGGCCATCCATGTTCGCGCGCAAGCCTGGACCCAACACGATACTCACCGTGCACAGCGACCCTACAGCCCGCAAGGTGATCGGTCGCACCCTGGCTCGTGAAGGGCACGCCGTCATCGAGGCTGCCGATGGACAGACGGCGGTCAGGCTAGTGCGCGCGCACCGGCCCGACATCATCATCCTCGACACCGTGCTGCCCGACATGAACGGTCTGGAACTGTGTGCCTATCTGCGCACCCTGCCCTACGTCACCCACACGCCGATCCTGTTCGTCAGCGACCGGCTTAGCGCGCACTACGCCGCCCAGGCGCTCGATTCGGGTGGCGATGACTACCTGCGCCTGCCCTTTACCTCACGCGAGCTAAAGGCGCGCGTGCGGGCGTTGCTGCGCCGGGCAGAGCGCCAGGGCAGGCTGACAGCCCTGCCGGTCTTGCGGCTGGACGCCAGCACGCGCAGCGTGCAGATAGACGACCGCCGCGTTCAGCTTACCGCCACCGAATTCCAGTTGTTGGAATATCTGTGCCAGCCGCCGCTCCGCCACCACAACGCCCACGACCTGCTGCAGGCGCTGTGGGACTACCCGCCTCAAAGCGGCGACACCGCCCTGGTGCGCAACCATATCCGCAACCTGCGGCGCAAGATCGAGAGCGACCCGGAGCATCCGCATCTTCTCGTATCGCTGCACGGACGGGGCTACCTGATCTACGCCAACGTCGAGGGGGCACACGACGACTTGTCGCCTGCGATCCACTCCTGGGACGCTGACAAATCCTTATAAACTCCTCACAATAGCCTGACAGGGCTGCCAGACCATCTATGGTATCATTGCCAATAGGGGCAGTAGCGCTCGCCGCCGGAAGCGGGCGCGCGCGGGTCACTGTCTTGTTGGCTGTTTGCGCACTGTCTGGCGGCCCACTGGTATTTTGAGGTGAACCATGCGGGACAGACTCCGTAGATTATTGGCGGTACTGGATGGTACCCCGACCGGCACGCGCGGCCAAAGCCTGGTGGAACTGACCCTCACCCTGCCGATCCTGCTGGTCATGCTGATGGGCCTCACTGAGATCGGCTGGTACGCCAACAACTACCTGACGCTGCTCGATGTCGTGCGCGAAGCCGGGCGCTTCGGGGCCACGCTGGACCCACTGGCATGGTCCGATGGCGAAGAACTGAAGTACCACCGCATGGACTGCGATCATCCAGGGGAACCCTACGGCCTCGAGTATTCCATGACCCACTTCGACAAGCTTCCAGGCGAGAACCAGACCACCTGGCCCGGCCCAGACCTGAGCGCCTGGGGGTACATTCCGGGCGACGATGAGCGTCCTATCGGCTTCTACGACGGCGTGGCCTGCTCGGTGATCGGCAACATGCAGCCGCTGGAGTTCAACGACGACACCGACGACATCGCGGTGTCGGTCTTCCAGTTCGTGGTGCTCAATCGCGGCCTGCCCAGCGCCCAGGTGCGCATTGTCGGCCGGCTGCCCGCCCGCGCCAACGAGTGCGAGAACGACGACGAATACGACCCCTTCGACTGGAATCACGACGGCAACGGCAACGGTATAGACGAGGACTCCGCCCGTTTTGACTCGTCATGGGACAACGTGCGCGGCTATATCTTTCGCGGCAACCACCAGATGAGCTTCGGCGCGCCGATGGATTGCCTGGGGTCTGCTTTCTCCACCGCCGAGGTCGAGGAAATGCTGGACTTCAACGCCCATCCAGACCGCGCGCGCAAGATTGACGAGGTAGCCAACTTCGGGCTGGTGCTGGTCGAAACCTTCTGGCAGCACCGCCAACTGCTCGCGCTGCCCTGGTTCAACCTGGGGCCGCTCGCCGAGGGCCAGATGATCCATGTCTGGGCGTTCTTTCCCGTCTCGGCTGCCGAGCCTGACCTGGACTATTAGCCACTCTGCGGTGTGATGCTGATGAGACTCTTGCCGATCCCCACCTCCTTCTCCCAGCACCTGCGGCGCAGCCAGCGCGGGCAGTCCATTTTGCTGCTGGCGTTCGCCTTCATCGCCTTGATTGCGTTCGTGGGGCTGGTGACGGATGTGGCGCTGCTGTTCACGCGCTACGCGGCGCTGCGCCGGGCAGTGGATGCGGCGGCTATCGCCGCCGCCGGCCAGGTGCGCGAGGGGACGGACTACGCGACGGTGGCTATCGCCGCCGAGCAGTACATCGAGCTACACAACCTCGACTCGCGCTCCACGCTGGTCGAGACCTGCGAGACCGACATCTACCAGTGGCGGCTGGGCCTCGGCCCCTGGGAAGGCGATCCGCACCCCGAATCCGCTGACCCCTGGACGTGCTGTGAGGGCGGTACCAAGAAAGACTGTGGTACTGAAAAGTGTAACTTATCGCTCTTCATGCCCGAAACCGAGCTATGCAACTGGGACGACCCGCGCAAGCTCGTGCGCGTCAGCGCGCAGATTGAGTCGCCGACGACCTTCCTCTCCCTGATCGGCATTCCCTCGATCACCCTGGAAGCGACTTCGGTCTCGGAGACGGCGGTGCTCGACGTGGCCCTGGTCATTGACACGTCGGAATCCATGTCGAAGGAGACCAACTCCACCGACTACACGCGCATCAACCTGTCCTATGGCGCGGGGGGGAGCCTGACCATTCGCGGCCAGTGCTATACCACGCCCGAAGACCTGGCTGCCGGCCTGGGGGTCTATGCGCGCGAGCGCTGGGCCGGCTGCTGCAACGACCCCGGCACGGGGCAGGTCAGCGACGGCACGGTGCGCAAATCCACCGGCGGGGTGCTGCCCAACGGCTGGATCTGGCACGACGCCAACTTCAACGGCATATGGGACCCTGGCGAAGACGGGCTGGCCAGCAGCACCGCCCAGAGCAGCAGCCTGACCGATCCCGATGGCTTCAACTTCACCACGCTGATCTGCCGTCCCTTCAAGACGGTGAAGGACGCGGCGCGGCAGTTCATCAAGCAACTGGACTTCGTGCGCGGCGACCGCGTGGTGCTGGTGACCTTCGACCGGGCGGGGATCGCCTATGATCCCGACGGCGACGACCCGACCTTCCGCCCCTTGCTGCGCAGCGAACAGGCGGCCATTGACACGCTCAACCTGAAGGTGGGCGTCCTGATCAACCCGACGGGCATTCACAATCGCTGCGAAGAATACATCGCTGCTCAGATTCTGTGGCCGCAGTGGGTCAATGGCGAGCTAGAAGAAGAGCCGGCGCGCCGTCCCTTCGCCTATGAATCGGTCGCGCCGTGCGGCAACACCAACATCGGCGGGGGCATCCTGGCGGCCAGCAACGCCCTGACCGACCCCCACGACATCCGCCGCGAAGCGGTCTGGGTCATGGTTGTGCTGAGCGATGGCGCGGCCAACGTGACCGATCGCGTCTCCGACGCGACCAGCGTGCGCGATTATGGTCTCTATGGCTACTGCCCCTGGTGGACGTTCTGCCCGCTTAGCGGTGAGTACGTCTGGCCGGAGTGCACTGAGAACAACCCCAGCCAGCCGCACGAGCTAGAGATGCCGGCCTGCAACGACAACGATCCCAACACGCGCCATTTCTGCCTTGACTGGGAGACGGGCAAGCCGGAGACCGGCAACGTGGAATGCACTGTCGCCGGCCACTACGACGCCGATGACTACGCGCGCGACATGGCCGACTTCGCCGGGCTGAGCGAGATCGTGCCCGGCGGCAAGCAGGGCAACTTCATCGCCATGTTCTCCATTGGCTTCGGTCAGGAAGTGCTTGACGAGCCGACCGCCGCGCCGCTGCTGCGTTACATCGCCGACGCAGGCGACAATGGCCGCATTGATAACAACTTGCAACAAGACCTGCGCGAAGACCGCAACTCGATGCCCACCTACCCCATTGGCGGCCCGTACCCGGACTATTACGGCCAACCGGACGTTTGCGAAGGGGCCTCAGACCCCACCCAGCAGTGCGGGCAGTACTGGTACGTGCCCTACAATGCCAGCAACCCGGAAGCCAGCCTGGCCGAACTGAACGACGTTTT
>JAGPFT010000327.1 GCA_018056405.1 Anaerolineae bacterium | reverse complement strand
CTCGTAGTCCGCGCCCGGCAGGTCGGTGCGCCCAACGTTGCCATAGAACAGGCAATCGCCGCTGAAGACAGTGCGCTCCTCGCGCAGGACGTAACTCACATGGCCGGGCGCGTGGCCGGGCGTGAAGAGCACGTCCAGGGTGATACCGCCGCAAGCGACCGTCTGGCCTTCTTCGACGAAGGAGTCCGGCTCGGCGGCGGGCGGCACCTCGGTGGCGAACCACTGGCGCACCGTGACCGGCATATTGCGCAGCAGCGGCAGGTCAAGCGCATGAATGGCGAAGGGCGCGCCGGTCAGCGCCTTTAGCTCGGCGCTGGCCAGAATATGGTCGAAGTGGCAGTGCGTCGCCAGAATGGCGCGCACCGTCCAGCCACGACTCGCCGCCGTTTGGTGGATCAAGGGGGCGCTATCGCCCGGATCAATGACGATGGCCTCTTGGGTGGCCGTGTTGCCCAGGATGTAGCAATTGGTCTGCAACGGGCCGAGCGTGAGCTTGAGGATTTCGATGGCCATGAGCGTGTATCCTGACCTGATGAGTCTGCCAGAGTTTGCGGGGGGCGCCCAGGGCCGCCCGTTGCCCCAGTGTAGCGCGCCCAGCCCGATCCGGCGAAAGAAGACCAGCGGGTGTGTGCAAAGGGTGCCAGTGATCCGTGTGACGCTGGCCGTAGCCTCACCCCCAGCCTCGCCCCGCTTGGCTTGCCCCCTTTCCACGTCGTGGAGAGGGGGCGGCGAGGCGCGTCAGCGCCGAGCAGGGGTGAGGCTAAGGAGCGCGACCCTGTTGCCTGACAGGTTTTGCACGCACCCCCAGGGCAGGGGTTCAGAGCAAGTTGTTGGGCAATTGCCAGAACGCCCCTATCCCCCGGCCCCTTCCCCCAGCCAAGCCAGGGGAAGGGGAGAACCACCTGCCCGATCGTCCCCCCTCTAGCTCGGCTGGAGGGGGGATTGAGGGGGGAGACCTCTAGTGAGCATTCCAACCCCCCTCACAACAGGTTGTTCGTGGACCCCGGCGCGAAACATGCCAACAGTCTGACGGCACGGTACAATGGGCGTGTCATGGCCTGGCTCAGCCTCCCACCCTGCCGATACCCATGTCTATTGCGAATCAGCTCCCAGTATTCCGCGTCAGGCACTACCTGCGCTACACCTTTCCGCACGACCTGATCGCCGGCATCACCGGCGCGACGGCAGGCATCCCCCAGGCGATGGCGTTCGCGCTGCTGGCCGGGGTCGAGCCAGCCTATGGCCTCTACGCCGCCGTCATAGCGCCCATTGTGGGCGCGCTGGCGGGCAGCGCCACCTACATGACGACCGGCCCCACCAACACGCTGATGCTGCTGGTGGGCAGCGCCCTGGAACCCCTGAAGGCTTCCTACCAGGTGGGCGCGCTGATCGTCACCCTGAGCGTCCTGGCCGGCGCCTTTCAGCTTGTGCTCGGCTTGCTGCGCCTGGGCGACCTGACGCGCTTCGTGTCACGCGCGGTCGTGACCGGCTTTTTGACCGGCGCGGCAGTGCTCATGGCGACGGAGCAGCTTGGCACATTTGCCGGCATTCCGCGAGGTAAGCACGGCGGCTTTATCCACACGCTGAATCACCTGGCCGGGCGGATTGACCAGATTCACGGGCCTACGCTGGCTATGGGCCTGCTGACGATGGCGATCATCTTGTTCTTTCGGCGGACGCGGGTTCGCGCCCTGGGCATCTTTGTGGCAGTGGCAGGTACCAGCGTCGTCATTGCCATTTTGGGCGGGTGGGCTGATGGCGTGATCCTGGTGCAGGATATTGCGCCCCTGCCCAACCGCCTGCCAGCAGTTTCCCTACCGCAACCCGATCTTATGGGCGATCTGGCTACGCCGGCGCTGGCCGTCGCCCTGCTGGGCCTGGTGCAAACCGTCGCCCTGTCGCAGAGCCTCAAGGAACCGGATGGCCGCCTGCCCAACGCCTCGCGCGAGTTCATCGGCCAGGGCTTGAGCAATATCGCCGCCGGGCTGTTTCAGGGCTTGCCGTCGGGCGGGTCGCTGTCGCGGACGGCGGTCAACGTCAGCGCGGGGGCGCGCACGCGGCTGGCTAACGTGTGGGCGGGCCTGCTCATAGCCGTGATCATGCTGCTGTTCAGCGACCTGGCGGGGCGCATCGCCCTCGCATCGCTCTCCGCTCACCTCATCCTGGCCGCCTGGACTCTGATTGATCCGGGAGAGATTCGTTTCCTGTGGATGGCAAGCTGGACCGGGCGCTGGGCGATGATGGCAACCTTCGTCGCCACGTTGCTGCTGCCGCTTCAGTACAGCGTTTTCGTAGGGGTAACGCTCTCGCTGCTGCTGTACGTTTTCCAGTCCAGCCATCTGCATATCACCCAGCTTGAGCCAGTCGGCCCGTACCAGTTCCGCGAGATTCCCTTCTCACCCGCGCTGCCCGACCGGACGCTGGTGATTCTGGCGGTGCAGGGCAACCTGTTCTTCGCCGCCATGCGCGATCTGGAGCAGCGGTTGCCCGTGCCCAACCACGCGCGCCAGCCCGTCCTGATCCTGCGGCTGCGCGGGGACGAGATGCTGGCCGGCACCGGCACCTGGACGCTGGTCAACTACGCCGAACGTCTGCGCGCGCGAGGGGGCAAGCTGATCCTGTGCGGAGTCGAGGAAAAGGTGCTCAAGACGCTGCAACGCACCGGCGCGCTGGAGAAGATCGGCCCGGAGAACGTGTTCGTGGCGCGCGACATGCTGCTGATGTCGCTGCAAGAGGCGGTCGAGTACGCGCAGCAATGGCTGGACGCGCAGCCTCCTCTGCCACCAGAAAAAACGCCGGATACCCGCCCGCCCAAGCCTCGCCACACCGGACGTAAGGGAGACCCCCCGCAGGGACGCGGAGTACGCAGAGAGAAAATCAGGTGAAAAGCGTTATGCACTGCGCCCTCTGCGCCTCGGCGGTGAGGGTACTCTTCGCTTTCCTCGCTCACCCGCCGCTGGCCCCCACAATCGCCGCGCCGACCGCCTCGGCCAGGTCAGCGGTGCAGACAGGCGTCAGGTGCACCGCGCTGTCGGTGTAGCAGTCCGCCTCCGGGATGGTCGCGCCCAGGTCAAGCAGCGCCCAGCCACGCGCGTCGCGCTCCGCATATAGCAACTGCCGGTATGCGTCATAGGCCCAGCGCGGATAGAAGAAATTGTAGCGAATATCGCTGTTCGCGCCCGTACTGATCAGCATCGGCTCGTTGACCAGCAGCAGCGGCACGTCGCCCGCCCGCTCGATTCCGGCGCGCAGCACGTCGAAAGCGAGATCGGCGGACGCGAACAGGTCTTCGCGCAGGCCGTGCCAGGTGGCGTCGGCGGGCAGGTCTACCGCGCGCGGCGTGTAGTCGGCGGGGTATTCCTGGTCTATGCCGGTCACCGCCCAGGGCACGCCGTACAGTTGCAGCCGCAGCAGGTCGGCCAGCGCCCGCCGCCGCCCGATCAGCGTCTCGTCCCAGGCGGAGAGGTCTACGAGGCGCGGGTCGGCAGGGTCTTGCGCCAGGCCGTACCGCTCAATCAGCGCGCGAACCGGCGCGGGGTTGTGCTGCACCAGCGGTGAGTCAAGCTGCGTCTGCGCGTCGAACGACTCCAGCGTGAACAGCCAGACGATCAGATCGGCATGGGTGCGCGACAGGGCGTAGTCGAGCAGCAGCAGGTCTTTGGTCAGCGACATGGTAGGATAGCCGAGGTTGTAGGCGCGCACGCGCCGCCCGTCCGCCGCCACCAGTCCGGCGGCGTTGATCTGCCCGGCGAGCGTCTCCTCTGGCCGCAGTAGAATGCCCCACGCCGCCGAATCGCCGAGCAGCAGCACGCGGAACTCGTCGCGGGCCGGCGCGCGCGCGACCTCGTGCGAAGCGAACATGGCGTCAAGAGTGAACAGGCTCAGGTTGTAGGCGGCGTCAGGATTCTCGCCATAGGGCAGGCGAGCGCGCCCCGGCAGGACGCGGTTGTAGAGCGACAGCCTGCCCAGCGCGGGCAGCGGGTCGAGCAGCACGAAGGCAACATTGAGCGCGACGAAGAGCAGCGCCGTCTTGACCAGCACGCGGACGATGAAGCGCCCATCGAAGGGCTTGCCGGGCTTATAGAGCCAGCGCCAGGTTTGCATCCTCTAGCCCCCCAACAAGCGCACGAACACGTCCCAACTGGCCCCGATGTCTGGCAGAGCGAACCATACCCAGCCCAGGGCGACGAAGTGGAAGGTGACCAGCACGCCCGCCACCTCGACGGCGCGCCCCAGGCGCGGGTGCGCGCGTAGCCGTAGGTAGTGGGCGCGCGTGCGGTCGCTGTAGACTTTGTGCACAAACAGCCCCACCCCATGCCACAGCCCCCAGACGGCGAAACCCCAGGTGACGCCGTGCCACAGGCCGATGACCAGCATGGTGACAAGC
>JAGPFT010000326.1 GCA_018056405.1 Anaerolineae bacterium | reverse complement strand
TGGACAGCCTGGATGACGCCACCTTCTGGCGGATGAACGGCGGCAAGGCGGGCGTGGCCCCGGTGTTGGAGGGGATCGCTGCCGCTCAGCGTGCCGGCCTGACCCCGATCAAGATTAACGCCGTCGTGCAGCGCGGTGTCAACGACCACACCCTCGTGGACCTGGCCCGCTTCTGCCGCGAGCGTGGCTACGTCGCCCGCTTCATCGAGTACATGGACGTGGGCAACCTCAACGGCTGGCGGCGTGAGGATGTGGTGCCCGCTGCCGAGATTGTCGCCCGCATTGACGCCGCCCTGCCGCTGGAGCCGATCCCCAGCAATTACCCCGGCGAGGTCGCTAACCGCTTCCGCTTCCGCGACGGGGGCGGCGAGATCGGGGTGATCGCCTCGGTCACGCAGCCGTTCTGCGGAAGCTGCACGCGGTTGCGCCTGTCGCCGGAGGGCCAGCTTTACACCTGCCTCTTTGGAACGCGGGGCACCGATCTGCGCGATCCGCTGCGCGCGGGCGCGTCGGACGATGCGCTTGCCGCGCTGGTGAGCGGCGTCTGGCGCGCCAGAACGGACCGCTATTCGGAGATTCGCGCGTCGGTGAACTCGCCCGTCCATAAAGTCGAGATGTACCATATCGGTGGGTAATGGCCGGGAGCGAGCGATGCGCGTGCAGGTGGCCTTTTACGGCGGGCTGAAGCAGGACGTGGGCGCTAAGCGGCAGATGGTTGAGCTGCCCGGCGACGCGCCGACCGTCGGCGCGCTGCTCGTGGCGCTGGCGGCGCGCTACCCGGCGCTGGCCGAGCGCCTAGCGACGGTCGCCTGCGCGGTGGGCGATACGCTCGTCGGGCCGGATCACCCCCTGCGCGACGGCGACGAGGCCGCCCTGCTGCCGCCGGTGAGCGGAGGCTGAGCGATGGGACGCTGGATTGTGACCGAGCCGCTGGCCCTGGAGCCGCTGCTGCAGGAGACCGAGGATGTGTCCAGCGGGGCGCTGGTCGTCTTCTACGGGACGGTGCGCGATCACAACGAGGGGCGTCCGGTGCAGTCCATGACCTACGAGGCGCACGTCGGCCTGGCGGAGAAGGTGCTGGCCGAGATCGAACAGGAAACGCTGGCTAAGTTTGGCGCGCGGCGCTGCCGCATCCAGCACCGGGTCGGGCACCTGGCGCTGGGCGAGCCGAGCGTGCTGATCGTCGTGCGCGCCGGGCACCGCGACGCTGCCTACGCCGCCTCGTGCTACGCCATTGACGAACTCAAGCAGCGCGCCCCCATCTGGAAAGAAGAGCATTACGCGGACGGCGACAGCCGCTATCTGGACGGCGTGCCGCTGACCCGGAGGGACGAGACTCCCACATGAAAGATATCACCGCCAAGTCGCCGACGCTGCGCGAGGCGCTGGCCGAAGCCAAGATCACCATGCCGCCGGAGATTCAGGTCATGTTGCGCGAGCGCCGTCTGGAGAAGGGCGATGCCCTGGAGATCGCTCGTGTGGCCGGGGTGATGGCCGCCAAGAAAACCTGGGAGATCATCCCCTTCTGCCACCCGCTGCCGATCACCGGCGCGGAGATCAGCTACGAGTACGAGCCGGACGGCGTGCGCGTGCGCGCCCGCGTGCGCACGCTCGCCCCGACGGGGGTGGAGATGGAGGCGCTCGCCGCGGCCAGCATCGCCGCGCTGACGCTCTACGACATGCTCAAGCCGCACACCAAGCAATTGGCCATCGTCGAGACGCGCCTGCTGATGAAGACCGGCGGCAAGAGCGGCGATTACGTCTACCAGGGCGCGGCCCCGTCCAATGGGGAGGAGGGCGGGTAGCAGAGGCCCGACCAGCAGACTTCGGAAGTCTGCCAGACTTCCGAAGTCTCTACGAGGCTCACTCCCCGGCGTAGCCACACAAGGCGATGGCGCCCGGCCCCGTGTGCACGCCCATCACCGGCGAGGTCACGCTGATCAGCAACTCCACTGGCTGGTGCTCGCGCTGGATGCGCGCGGCGAAGGCGTCGGCGTCGGCGCGCGACTCGCTGTGGATGATGCCGATGTGCAGCGGTTTGGACGTGTCAATGCGCTCGAAGAAGCTCGTGTAGAGCCTCTCCAAGGCCTGCGTCCGGCTGCGCGAGCGCGAGGCCGGCTCGATCTTCCCCGTCTCATGATCCACCATAAGCTGCGGCTTGAGGTTGAGCACGGTGCCCAGCCACATCGCCGCGCGCCCGATGCGCCCGCCCCGGTGCAGGTAATGCAGCGTGTCCACGTGCAGCAGCGTGACGGCGCTCTGCCGCACGCAGTCAGCGGCGGCGATCATGGCCTGGGCGGTGTCTCTGGCCTGGCGGGCGCGCGCGGCGGCCAGCACCTGGAATCCCTGCGCCAGCGAGTTGGCCCGCGCGTCGAAGACGTGCACGGGGATCGCCGCGCCGCGCGCAGCCTGCTGAGCCGAGTCGTATGTGCTGCTCATGCCGCTGCTGATGGTGATGATCACCGCTTCCTGCGCGCCGCGCTCGTGGGCGGCGGCGATGGCGCGGGCGAAATCCGCCGGATGCGGTTGTGAGGTGGTAGGGTGAACAGGGTCGGAGACCAGACGGCGGTAGAAAGCCTCAGCCGACAGGTCCACGCGGTCGCGGAGCTGCTCGCTGCCCCACAGAATGTACAGCGGCACGAGGGTGATCCCGTACTGCTGCAAAAGCCCGTCGGGCAGATCGCAGCCGCTGTCTGTGATCAGAGCGATGGGCATGTTGCTCATGGGTTTGACTTTCCAGATGGTTAGGGTGTACGACTGACCCCTGAAATTATGGGCGTTCGTGGGCGAATCTGCCAAATACACGCGCCAGGGGGTGAGGTCAAAGCAGGGCGCAGCAGAGCAGCGCCCCTACGTGCTACAGTCTCAGGGGGCGGTGCCGGCCCCGGCCAGCGCCCGGTCGCGCAGGTCGCGGACGGTCACGCCGCCGTAGCCCCAGTCGCAGTTCAGCGCGCATAACTCTTCGAGGATGGGCAGCGCGTTGGCGAAGTAGCCGCCGTTGACGTAGTTGCGCGCGTTGATGTACATCTCCACGAAGATGGCCTCGCCCAGCAGGGTGCTCGGCTCGACCGGTCGAATGTCGTTGGCGCGGTAGATCAGCAGCACGCCGCGCGCCAGCATATCCGCTCCGTCAGGATTCTGCCCGCGCAGGTAGAGCTTGCCCTGTTGGGTGAGCGCCTCGACGAGCATGGCCTCGACCTCGGCGGGGCGATAGTCCGGGGCCAGGGCACGTAGCGCGTCGAGCCACTCGATGGCCGCCTCATAGCGCACCAGACTCATGGCAGTAGCCGCTTGTTGGTAGAGATACGCCGGGTCTTCGAGGGGGCTGGGCGTGTTGCCCACCACGGGCGTCGCCTGGGCGGCCGGCGAGAGGGTTGGCGTGGGGGTGGGGCTGGGCGTCAGGGTCGCGGTCGGCGGGGGCGTAGATGTGTAGGAGGCAATGGCGCGCGCCGTGGCCAGCAGGTCGGCGCTGTCTCCCGCGAAAGCAGCCGGCGCTTGCACCGTCTCGACGATCCAGGCGAAGCGGTCGGCGGCCAGCTCGGCGTAGCCCTGCGTCAGGTCGCTCACGCCGATGCGGTACTGCTCGGCGATGCGGGTCGCCACTTCCTGGGTGAAGCGGGCGTCGTTGGTCGCCAGCCCATCGCGGTAGCCGGCCACGCTGGCGAAGCCAACCAGCAGCAGGCACAGGCAGAGCGGAGCGCCCAGCGCCAGCGCCAACAACAGCCGGCGCGCGGGCAGCCGGGCGGCCATGATCGGCGCGGTATCGGCCAGCGGGTCAACTGGCGGCTCGTCGAGTCTCAGCGCGCCGGCGGGAGCAAGAGCTTGCGGTGCGGCGACCGGCGCGCGCGGGCGCGTATCGTCCTCGGCGAGAGGCGGCTCGTCCAGGGTGGGGCTGCTGCCCGCTGGCAGGTGGTCGTCGTCGGGCGACTCGGAGGGGCGCAATTCCGGCGCGAATTCCTCGTCACCATCGGGGCCGTCGGGCGGCAGATTGGGGGATGCGTTCTCGGACATGGCGCTCACCAGGACGCAGATGGCGCGTCCGGCCTCCTGTCAGGGCGCATTATAGCCAGATCGCTCCCCCTTGTCCACGACGCTCACCTGACGGGGTGCATTCGCTTTTTGGGGCAGTGATCTTGAGCCGCTGAGATGACGAGGGTGCGGAGGGGAAAGTCGGAAAAGCTCTGAGGCTTTCTCTGCGACCCCTGCGCGCTCTGTGATGGACCGGTTGAGAAGCCCGCGGCGCGGGTTTACCTCACCCCTCAATCCCCTCTCCACACGCGGAGAGGGGACTGAGCCAGATACTTACTCCCCCTCTCCGTATATGGAGAGGGGGCCGGGGGGTGAGGTCTGCAACCGATCTCTGCACCTGCCCCCAAATCCGAATGCACCCCAG
>JAGPFT010000325.1 GCA_018056405.1 Anaerolineae bacterium | reverse complement strand
GGCTGATCGTGCCCAGCACGCGCGCCGCAGCCGCAGCCCCCTGCGCCACACTGTCTGGAATGTCCTTAGCCCCCTGGCACGCGCCGGCGATGAACACGCCTTCGGTCACGGTGGCCACCGGGTCGAGCTTGGGGTGCCGCTCGGTGAAGAAGCCCGTGTCGCCGCAGCCCACGCCGAACATGTAGCCGACTTCCTGGGCGTCAGCGCGCGGCTCCAGCCCCGCCGCCAGGATGACCATATCCACCGGCACGCGGCGCTGATGGCCGACCAGCGTGTCTTCGCAGACCACGACCAGCTTGCCCTCTTCTTCCGGGCTGCACGCCACCTCGCTGATCTCAGACACTTTGCCGCGAATGAAGTGCGCCCCTTCGTCCATGATGCGGTGATAGAACTCTTCGTAGCCCTTATGGATCGGGCGCATGTCAATGTAGAAGTTGTAGACCTGCGCCCCCGTCTTCTCCATCACCAGATGGGCGAACTTGAGCGACGACATGCAGCAGATCGCCGAGCAATGCGTGTTGTAGTTGCGGTCACGGCTGCCCACGCAGTGGATGATCGCCACTGATTGCGGGGTTGTCTCGCCGTCGCGTAGCACGATCTTGCCCTCGGTCGGCCCCGCCGCGTTCGTCAGGCGCTCGAATTCCAGGCTGGTGAACACATTCTCCAGCCGCCCGTAGCCGTACTGCGGGATGCGCCGCGCGTCGAACAGCTTGAAGCCCGTCGCCAGGATGATATTACCCACTTCCAACTCGACGATCTCGTCTTGCATGTCGAAGCGGATGGCGTTGGTCGGGCAGACCTTCTCGCACATGCGGCATTTGCCGGTCTTGTAGTAGGTGCAGTTCTCGACATCAATGACCGGATACTTGGGCACTGCCTGCGGGAAGGGACGGTAGATCGCCTTGCGATAGCCCACCCCCGCCTCAAACACAGTGTCAACGATCCGGATCGGGCACTTGTCCCAGCACGAGCCGCAGCCCGTGCACAGGCTTTGATCCACCATGCGCGCCTTCTTGCGCACCTGCACGGTGAAGTTGCCCACATAGCCGTCCACACGCTCCACCTCGCTGTACGACAGCAAGGTGATGTTCGGATGCGCGCCCACGTCAAACATCTTCGGCGTCAGGATGCACGCCGAGCAATCGAGCGTCGGGAAGGTCTTGTCGAACATGGCCATGTGCCCGCCAATGCTCGGCTCGCGCTCCACCAGGTAGACGTGATAGCCAGCGTCGGCGATCTCCAGCGCCGCCTGGATGCCGGCAATACCCCCGCCGACGATCAGCGTCTCCGGTCGGATTGACACCTGCATCGGCTCCAGTGGCTCGTGGTGAATCACCCGGTGCACCGCCGCACTAACCAGGGCTTTGGCCTTGTTGGTCGCGCCATCCTTGTCATGGGGGTGCACCCACGAGGCGTGCTCACGGATGTTGGCCATCTCGAACATGTACGGGTTCAGGCCCGCCCGCGCGCACGCATTGCGAAAGGTCTTCTCGTGCATGTGCGGTGAGCACGAAGCGACCACCACATGGGTCAGATCGAACTCCTTGATGTCCTGCTCGATCTGCTCCTGCCCGGTGCTGGCGCACATGAACTTGTTGTCGCGCGAGACAACGACGTTGGGCAGGTTCATCGCCCATTCGGCGACATGCTCGACATCTACAGTTCCGGCGATGTTGTGTCCGCAGTGGCAGACGTATACTCCAACTCTTGGTTCGCTCACGGTGCCCTCCTATTCCGGCATGGCAGGCATGGGCAGCGCGCCCTTCGGACGCCGTGTGGGCGTAGCGCGCGGCGGCGGCACGTCCTGGATCTTGTCCAGCACGGCCCGAGCATCTACAAATTCCTGTCCGAAGCCTAGCTCCTTCGGCGACAGACCCAACGCGAGACCGAGCACCTGCGTGAAGTAGAGCACCGGCACGTGATAGTCCGTCTCAAAGTAGCGGTTAGCCGCGTCCTGGTACACATCCAGGTTAAGCTGGCACATCGGGCAGATCGTGACAATGGCATCCGCACCGCTCTGCGCCGCATTGCGGACGATCCGGTGGATCATGCCAAATGCCGTATCCTCGCTAATCTGGGTCATGTGCCCGCCGCAGCAGAACGTCTTGAGGGCAAAGGATGTCGCCTGCGCGCCAAGAGCCTCCAGCATCTTGTCCATCGCTGTCGGCTGCTCGGTGCTGTCAAAGACGCTGTCGGGCCGAGCCACCAGACAGCCGTAGTAGGGAGCCAGCTTCAGCCCATAGAGGGGCCGCCGCGTGCGCTCCTTGAGCCGGTCGTTGCCAATGTCGGTGATCACCATCTCCAGCAGATGCCGGACCTTGACCGTGCCCGGCTCGTAGTGCAGCTTGCCAGCCGCCAGCGCCTGGTTGACCCGCTCGCCGAGCTTGGGGTAACGCCCCATGTTCTTGTCGGTCTTGTGCAGGTTCAGAAAGCAGGCGCTACACGGGACAACAAGCTCCGTCGCGCCCTGCTCAGCGGCAAGAGCCAGGTTGCGCGCCACCAGCGCATAGGCTGGCAGGCGGTTCACCGAGAAATACTCGGTCGCTCCGCAGCAGTTCCAGTCGTCCATCTCGACCAGATCGAACCCCAACACGCGCGCCACAGCTTCGGCAGACTGCTGGTAGGCGTGCGTGTGGTGTTGCAGCGAGCAGCCCGGATAGTAAGGGTAGTGAGTCGCGGTCATGCCTCCGCCTCCTTAGCGGCAATGACTTTCGCCTCAGCCAGGATCGCCTGCAACTGATCCGTCCCGCGAATGGATTGGGGGCGGAGCGGCAACCGGTTGCGACGCAGCATCCCCACGCCCATCAGTCCCAGCTTGACCATCTGCTGAGGGTGATGGAAGAGATGGTAGCGCGTCGCCAGACCCGCCTCGAAACTGCGCCCGCGCTGCTCGACAAAGCCGATGAAGGTCTCGGAGAACTTGGCAACATGAGGATGATCGTAGCGTCCGGCGCGAATCGCCATTTCTTTGAGGGTGTACATCAGATCGGTGATCGGGATTTGTTGCGGACACCGGGTCGTGCAGGCGTAGCACGAGACACAATACCAGGGCGTGTTGCTGCCCAGCACCTCGTCCTCCATGCCCGCGTTGATCATGGCGAAGAGCGCGCGCGGTGTGTGATCCATATCTGCCCCGGACGGGCACGACCCTCCACACGATCCGCATTGCAGACACTTAGCGAGCAGTTCCCCTCCCGGTGTGGCCTTCACAACCCGGTCAAAGAACGCCTGTCCTTGTCGCGTTGTCAAGGGAAACCTACCTCCTTGGCCGTCAGGCCACCATACAACACAGCAAGGCTGCCATGAGCCTCATCCACGAAAGCCTGCCTGGTATTGTCGGCGCTCAGGGCAGTCTGTGCTCGTCAGAAAACGCATGTTTCGACGGATGCGAGAATTTTCAATATACGTTGATAGTCTGTTCCTCTCTCTCCCTCGATTAGAGGTGATCACCTTTCTGTAAACGCTCAGGTTACATGGCTGTACAATCATGCAGAACGCTCGATCCCCATTGTAGCAGGCGCGAAAGAAAGGGGTCTATCAGCCATAGCGACTAGTTACAGCCAGCGACTAGTCACTATGGACTACACCGGATACACCCAGGCCGGCAGGATCAGGGGCCGTTTGAGAAGTTGCTTCCCCCCACCCGAACCCCCTTGCAGGGGTAGGTTTTTAATTCTCTGAGCGAAGAGCATCTCTATGCGCTCCGTTCAAACCGTTGAAAACCTACCCCTGACAGCGGAGGCCCCTCCCCCTGGCCCCCTCCCCAGCCGAGCTAGGGAGGGGGAAAACGTCTCATCCGACGGTCCAAGTCCCCCTCTCTGGCTCTGCCGGAGAGGGGGATTGAGGGGGAGAGGCCTGTGGCTGGCATGGCCCACTCCCCTCGCAGGCCCCCCCTTGCAGGGGTAGGTTTTTAATTCTCTGAGCGAAGAGCATCTCTATGCGCTCCGTTCAAACCGTTGAAAACCTACCCCTGACAGCCCACCCGAACCCCTCCCCCACAAGGGGTTGAGAGGGCGACCGATCAACCTCACCCCCTGGCCTCGCTACGCTCGGTCAGCCTTCTCTCCGCAGCGGAGAGAAGGCGGCGAAGTGCGCCAGCGCCGGGCGGGGGTGAGGTCAAGTAAAGAGCCGCCCCAGACTATAGGCCAATCTCAACACCTGTCCATCCCTTCCCCCACCAGGGAGGAAGGGAGAAAAGCGCGCACTCCAGGCCCCTCCCCCCTTGTGGGAGAGGTTTGGGGTGAAGGGGAAGCAACTTCTCAAATGGCCACTCATCCTCACCGGGCACTGTCGAAATCCACTATGCCGTGAGTCACGCTGTAGACCGCCACCTGAAGGCGGTTGCTCAATCTCAGCTTGTGGTAGATGCTGCCCAGGTGATTGCGCACCGTGGGG
>JAGPFT010000324.1 GCA_018056405.1 Anaerolineae bacterium | reverse complement strand
TGGTCCAGCTTCTGCGTGATTACGACAGCAAAAACAGCGTGGACATGCGCCACGAGTCGGTCAAGTACATGCTGGGCCGCATCACCGGGCGCATCCAGCCGGCATACCCCGCCCCCCCTGAAGCCCCCGCACCGCAAGAAGCCGGCGACCAGGAGCCGGACGCCGCAGCAGGCCCTCTTGCCAGCAACGCCGGGCAAGTTGCTGCCGAGCGGAACGCTGCCAGCGAGGAAGAGAGCTACGCGCCGCTGCTCGCCGCCCGCGAGCAACCGGCAAAACACCGCCCGCTCCCTCCACGACGCGGGCGCCGCCCCGTCTTATCTCCCGAAGAGGCTGCCGCGAAGCTGGCCACCCTGCAGACGCCTGTGAAGTCGCTGCACCGGGTCGGCGAGAAGATGGCCGAAAAGCTGACCCGCCTGGGCATCGTCACCGTCGGCGATCTGCTGTTCACTTTTCCCCGCCGCTACGATGACTACACGCGGATGCGCACGCTCAACCGGCTGGTACCCGGCGAGACAGTGACCGTGGTCGCCGCCATTCGCAGCGTCGCCCGCAAACAGGGGCGCGGCGGACGCCCCTACTTGTTGGTCACGCTGGAAGACGGCACAGGGACCCTACAGACAGTCTTCTTCGGGCAGCTTTGGCTCCAGCGCCAGTTCAAGCGCGGCAGCATGATCGTCGCCAGCGGCAAGGTTGAGCGTTTCCGCAACGAAACGATGATGACCAACCCCGAATGGGAACTTCTGGAGCGCGAGCACCTGCACACCAACCGCATTGTCCCTGTGTACCCGCTCACCAAGGGGCTGTCGGCGCGGACGATGCGCCGGCTGGTGCGCCAGGCGCTGTCCGAACACGCGGAGAACATTCCCGACTATCTGCCCGAACCCGTGCTAGAGCGCACCGGCTTCCCCGACCTGAGTTGGGCGCTTGAGCAGGTGCACTTTCCGGACTCGCACGAATATCTGGAACACGCCCGGCAGCGCCTCAGCTTCGATGAGTTGTTTCTCTTCCAGATGGCGGTCATGGAAGCGCGGCGCGATTGGCAGTCAGTCCCCGGCCAGCCGCTCATTGTGCCGGACGACTGGCTGGAGGCGGCGCTTGCTGCGCTCCCCTTCCAGTTGACGGCGGCGCAGCAACGCGCACTGGACGACATCCGCCGCGACCTGGCGCGCGACGTGCCCATGAATCGCCTCTTGCAGGGCGATGTGGGGTCGGGCAAGACCGCCGTAGCCGCCCTCGCCCTGGCTATTGCCGTGCAGAACGGCAAGCAGGCCGCGCTCATGGCCCCGACAAGCATCCTGGCCGAGCAGCACGCCCGCCATGTCGCCGGCCTGTTGCACGCCCTGCCCGGCGGGGAATACATGCAGAGTCGCCTGTTGACCGGCAGCACGCCCTCTGCCGAGCGCGACGAAATCTATGCGGGCCTGGCCGAAGGAACTGTACACGTGGTCATTGGCACGCACGCGCTCATTCAGGGCGGCGTCACTTTCCGCGATCTGGCCCTGGCCATCATTGACGAGCAGCACCGCTTCGGCGTGGAGCAACGCGGCAGCTTGCGCGGTAAGGGCTTCAACCCGCACGTGCTCGTCATGACCGCGACGCCCATCCCGCGCACGCTCGCCCTGACGCTCTACGCCGACCTCGACCTGAGCCTCATAGACGAGTTACCTCCGGGCCGCTCGCCTGTCGAGACGCGCGTCCTGCGCCCGGTCGAGCGCGAGCGAGCCTACAGCTTCATTCGCGCTCAGCTCGACAAGGGACGTCAGGCGTTCATCGTCTACCCCCTGGTGGAAGCGACCGACGAACAGGAAGACAGCAAAGCGGCGGTTGAGGAATACGAACGGCTGCAAGCCAATATTTTCCCAAACTACCGCCTGGGGCTGCTGCACGGGCGCATGGCCCCGTCCGAGAAAGATGCCGTCATGCACGCCTTCGTCAGCGGTGAGCTTCAGGTGCTAGTCGCCACGTCGGTCATCGAAGTGGGGATTGACGTGCCCAACGCCAGTGTGATGCTGATCGAACATGCCGAGCGTTTTGGGTTGGCTCAGTTGCACCAATTCCGGGGGCGCGTCGGGCGTGGCGAGCACCATTCCTACTGCCTGCTGATCGCCGAGACACCCTCTGAGGAAGCCATTGCGCGGCTCAGCGCTCTGGAAGAGACAACCGACGGCTTCAAACTGGCCGAGATTGACTGGCGGCTGCGCGGGGCCGGCGATCTGTTGGGCATCCGTCAGAGCGGCGCGCAGCAGTTCCGCCTGGTCGAGTTGATGAACCCACGTCTGGTCGAGCTTGCCCAGCGCGAAGCGCGCACCGTCTATGCCGACGATCCGCCGTTGGCTCGCCCAGAACACCAGTTGCTCGCCCAGCGCCTTCAGGCTTTGGCCGAGCGCCGGGGCGATATAAGCTGACGCTGCTCGCGGCCTTCAGTGCAGCCAACAAGACCATACAGGAAAAGACATCATGCGCAATGATCACATCTGTCGTGCTATCTTCCCTGGCTCGTTCAACCCTGTCCACTATGGCCATGTGGACATTGCCCAGCGTGCGCTGCGCATGTTCGATGAAGTGATCGTGGCTGTGTATGTGCACCCCGGCAAGCCCAACCTGTTCTCCGGCGAAGAGCGCGTCGCCCTCGTTCGAGAAGCGCTCAAAGAGGAGACGCGCGTGCGAGTTGCGTCCTACAACAAATTAACTGTAGACTATGCACGAGAGGTTGGCGCTCAGGCCATTGTGCGCGGATTGCGCGTATTCTCGGACTTCGAGCTGGAGTTCCGCATGGCGCTGGCGAACCGCCGGCTTGCGCCGGAGATCGAGATCGTGACGTTCATCGCCGCCGAGGAACACCTGCACATCAGTTCGAGCACAATTCGTGAGATCGCATCGTTTGGGGGGGATGTGTCTTCGATGACGCCGCCGCATGTGGTCGCGGCCCTGAAGCGGCGTTTCGAAGAGCTTAGAGCACAAGGGTCCAACTCCTCCTATATGGTCAGTATAGATGAGTAGCAACACGCCGGACTGGGGAGATAGCACATGGATATCCAACACCTGGTAGACCGCCTGGAAGACCTGATTGACGAGGGACGTCATGTCCCTTTCAGCAAGTTCACGCTCATTGACGAGGAGCGCGCGCTGGAGATCATTGACCAGATGCGCATCTCGGTGCCAGAGCAGATCGAGAAAGCCTCGCGCCTGATCAACCAGCGCGACCGCGTGATGGCTCAGGCCAATGAAGAGGCTGAGCGCGTCAAGCAGATTGCCCGCGAGCAAAGCAAAGAGATGGTGGAGCGTGACGCCATCGTGCAGAAGGCGCACAGCCAGGCCCACAACATCATCGAGCAGGCGTACCGCGAGGCAGAAAACACCCGCGCCGACGCCGACAATTACGTCGTGGAAGTGCTCAAAGAGCTAGAAGAGCAGCTCATGCGCAACCTCACGGTGGCGCGTAACGGCGTGGCCAAGATCATGGAGGCGCGCGCGGCCAGCCACGCCCAGGCGCAGGCCGCCACCGAACAGGAGAGGCAGAGCATCGCCATCCCTGTTGAGGAGTACGCCGAGGCCACCCTTGATCAGAGCGACGGCCAGCTCTGAGCGACTGACGTGCTGTCCCGCCCCTGTCGGGTGCGCTGCGTCCCAGCCTTGACAGTCCCATGAAGGCTGCTTATAATTCTGCGCGTTGCCCGGCCCGAACGCCGGACATGCGTCTGCCTAAGGAGACTTTCAATGGGTCCGCTGCCCAAGCGAAAAACGTCCAAGACCCGCCGCGACAAGCGGCGTTCGCACGACCATCTGACGCCGCGTCACCTTGTCCTCTGCGATGAGTGCGGCAATTACAAGCCGGCGCATCAGGTTTGCCCGCATTGCGGCATGTATCGTGGTCGTGAAGTGCTGCAGGTCGCCGAAGAAGAGTAGCAGACCAGCGACAGCCATTCCTTGCCAGAAATGCCGGGGCCGTGCCTTGACGTGCACGGCTCTTTGCGTTATGAACCCTGGCGCATGACCAATATCCACTCATAAGGAAGGGAAACCCCGTGATCAATTGGCGAACTACTGCGCTCATTTTCCCCGGCCAGGGATCGCAGGAGGTCGGCATGGGGGCCGACCTGGTCGCTGCCTTCCCCGGCGCGCGTGCCATCTTTGCCCAGGCCGACGACGTGCTCGGCTTCCTCCTCAGCGACCTGTGTTTCAACGGCCCTGCCGAAACCCTCAACGACACGCTCAACACCCAGCCCGCCCTGTTCGTTATGGGCGTCGCCCTGGTGCGCGCCCTGAGCGAAGCGCTGGGCGATGCATTTCAACCGGCGTGCGCCGCCGGGCACAGCCTCGGCGAGCTAACTGCTCTGACTGCCGCCGGTGCCATGCCCTTCGAAGACGGGCTGCGCCTGGTACGCGAGCGCGGACGGC
>JAGPFT010000323.1 GCA_018056405.1 Anaerolineae bacterium | reverse complement strand
AACTTCAGGCGAGTGTGGCTGAGGCGCATAGGATTGCCGCGCTTGTCTTCAATCAGCGTGTGTCAGAGGGTGTGGTGACGGTGCCCGACGACAGCACGCTCATCAGGGGCCTGGAATTCGAGTCCGGCGCGGTGATGGTCGAGGTCACGGTGAAGGGGCAGACCATCCAGGCACCGCTCGCGCCGGATGCCTATGGCGAGCTTTCCGTAGACCGGATCGCCCGCCTGGAAGCGGCTTTCATCAACAACCAGAAGGTGCGCGTCATCCTGCCGGATGGAACCATTGGCGAGGGGCAGCTCACTGGCATAGCCCAGGGCGACAAGCTGTTCGTGCCCTTTGTCACCGAGGGGGCGCGGGCTGTGCGCCAGGTGCCCATCTATTCGGCGCTGGATGTGGGCGAAGCCGTCGTGCGCACCGAGGGCTACACCGAGCCGCTCAACAAGCAGATGATGGCGGCGCTGGGCATTTTCCTGGGGCTGGCTGCCATCCTCATGATGACGCACACCCGCCGCCGCGTGGATGATGAGGAGCAGCCGCGCCTGTACCGCTGGCTGCACCTGGGCCGCGTGCTGATGGGTGTGGTTATCTTCCTGCTGTTCTTCTATCTGGTTGGCGCGTTGCAGTTGAACCAGCAGGCGGCAGCGGGCATGGGGTCGCTGACGCAAGAGCAGTTCGTGCGCGCCTACGAGTTCGCCACCGGCGGCACGCCGCACCCGACGGTGCGGCCCGAAGTGCTCAAGGCGCAGCTTCTCTACTGGCCGCAGGTGTTCTCCATCGCCGTCGGAGCGCTGTTGATCGGGGCGGCGTACCTGGTCTGGCAGAGCGCGCAGCGCCGCGAAACACCGCTTGGTGTTGGCCTGGTCGTCCTGCTGGCTGTGTTGATGATGGTCGGCGGGTGGTTGTTGATCGGCGAGCTACCGCGCACGCTCTCGCTAGGCGGGCGCGAGACGCAAGAGGCGATGGACGCGCTGAACCGCACGGCCATGTACTCTATTGGCACGGTCCCGGTTCAGTTGGGGTTGGGGCTGTTTCTGGCCTATCTGCTGTTCTCTGAGATTTCGATAGGCAAGTCGCTCTACCGCGTGATCTATTTCATGCCCTATATCGCGCCCAGCGTCGCCACTTCGACCGTCTTCCTGGTCATTTTCCGCATGGATGCGACGGCCCTGGCGAACCGCGTGCTTGGTATCTTCGGCCTGGGGCCGCTGACCTGGCTCAAGGAGCCGGCGGGCATCGTGCGCATCTTCTACGAGCAGGTATTGGGTGGCAACCCCTTGCACATCCCGGAGAGCCTGGCCGGGCCGAGCCTGGCCCTGACGACGGTGATCCTCTACAACATCTGGGTTTTCGCCGGTTACAACTCGGTTGTTTTCCTGGCCGGGCTGGGGGCGATTCCTGGCGAGTTGTACGAAGCCGCCGAAGTGGATGGGGCCGGGCGTTGGTCGCGCTTCCGCAACATCACCCTGCCGTTGCTCTCCCCGACGACTTTCTTTCTGACCATGCTCTCGATCATCGGCACGTTCAAGGCGTTCTCGCACATCTACGTGCTGCGCGGCCAGGCGACCGGCAAAGAGATTGACACGATGAGCGTGCATATTTTCCAGACGCTCTACGCCGCCAACGATCCCGGTTACGCGGCGGCGCTGGCTTTCAGCTTGTTCGGTGTGATTCTGATTCTCACCCTGGTCCAAAACCGACTGGCACAAGAGCAGGTATTCTATGGCTAGCACCACCAGAACCGGCGCACGGTCGTTAAAGGTGCCCTCGCCAGCCGAATCGGCGGCGATGGCTCCGCTACGGCGGCTGGGCCTGCACATCAACTTCTTTCGTCTCTTCGTCTACATCATCCTGACGCTGGGCGCAATCCTGTTCGTGATGCCCTTCCTGTGGATGGTCAGCACGTCGCTGCAAAAGCAGGGGGACATCGTGCGCGGGAAGCTCGTTCCCTCGCAGCAGTTCATCTCGATCACGCCCATTGACGAGGCAGACCTGGGGCGCACCATGCAGGATGTGCTGGACTCCGGCAAGGTGCCGCCCTACCTGGCCGATGTGCGCACGCAGGTCGAAGACAGCAAGCTCAAGCGCGACCTGACGCTCGACGAGTACCTGCGCACGCAGCGCATCGGCTATGCGTCGCTGCGCCTGGACATTGACCTGCCGCTGCTCAACAAGCTCTTTGAGGTGCACCAGGATTACGTGGTGGTGGGCGGTGCAGCGCATTACATCGAGGCATGGAACGAGTCCAATTTCTCGCGCTACTTCTCTAACAGCATCAAGGTGGCCATCCTGACCATCGTCGGCCAGACGGTGACCTCCATCCTGGCTGCCTACGCCTTCGCGCGCATCGAGTTTCCGGGTAGCAACCTGCTATTTAGCATCTTCCTGGCGACGATCTTCATCCCCACGATGGTTGTGCTCATTCCCAACCGCAACATGGTGAAAAACATTGACGAGTTTTTCAGCGAGGATTTCCCCGCCAAGCAGGACGCCTGGGGCATCACGGAGGCGCGCCAGGCGATTGCCGAGCCGATTTACGAGGTGCTCGATAAGGTGGGGCTGGAGAACTTCCTCGGCCTGGGCGATTTCTTCACGGTAGAGGGGCCGATCACCTGGCGCTGGATGGATAGCTGGCCGGCGTTGGTAGTGCCGTTCCTGGCCAGCACGTTCAGCATCTTCCTGCTACGCCAGTTCTTCCTGCAGATTCCCGAAGACCTGTGGGATGCTGCCCGCATTGACGGGGCCGGGCACATGCGTTTCCTGTTCACCATTGTGGTGCCCATCTCCAAAGCAGCTATTGTGACCACGATCATCTTCACTTTCATCGGCACGTGGAATGCGCTCGAATGGCCGTTGCTGGTGACTTTCAGCGACAAGTGGCGGCCCATCTCCTACGGGCTGTACGCTTTCACCACTGAGGCTGGCTCGGAGATCAATCTGCTGATGGCCGCCTCGGTGATCACGCTGGTGCCGGTGCTGATCATCTACCTGATCGCCCAGCGCCAGTTCACCGAGGGCATTGCCACGACGGGGCTGAAGGGCTGACGGCTCCCGGCAGACTTCCGAAGTTTTCGGAAACTTCGGAAGTCTTCTTGCGCGCCTTAGCCTCGCCCCCCTCGGTGCTGACGCGCCTCGCCGCCCCCCTCTCCACGTCGTGGAGAGGGGGAAAGGCCGAGCGCAGCGAGGCTGGGGGTGAGGCTACTGCCAGCGTCACACATGTCACTGACAACCTTCGCACACACCGCCCGCCGCTGCGTCTGGCCGAATGCGCCGCCCGCCAGTACAATCTGAACGGTGCTGTCCGTCGTAAGCGGGAGTCGGGTCTTTCGTTCGTGACATGATTGGGCGAAGCATAGCGGCTTTTCTTCTCCTCACCGGGCTGATCTGGCCCGCGTGTTCCCTTGATCATCCCTTCCACTCTGTTGCGCTGGCCCAGGCGGACATCGCGCCGTGTGGCTACGTGGATGGCTTCGACCTGCCGGTGCCCGATGTGGACATCGAGCGCACGGATTTCGCCATCTACCGCGCACGGTTCGGCGGGCTGCACACCGGCATAGATGTCGCCTTCGAGCAGCTTGGCGAGCCGGTGCGGGCGGCGGCGCGCGGCCAGGTGACGTTCAGCGACCCGGAGGGCTGGGACACCGAAAAGGGCGTGGTCGTCATTCAGCACACGCTGCCGGACGGCACGCGGGTCAACACCCTCTACGGGCACATGGAGGAGTTGAACGGGTATGTCTTCCCGCAGATGGGCCAGTGCGTGGAGCGCGGCGCTATTGTGGGGGCCGTCGGCTTTCCTTCGCGCGGGCGACCGCACCTGCATTACGAGGTGCGCACGCGCTACCGTCATGAAGGCGGGCCGGGCTACACCGCGCAGAACCCCTTGGAGCTGGGCTGGCTCCATCCGGTGGACTTCACTTTCCTGGCGAACCTGTGGGTGCACCCCGCCTATCGCTGGCATTTCACCCTGGCTGACCGCCTGATGCTGCCCCCCTTGCCGCTGGAGGACGGAACCTATGTAGTTGCCAGCAGCGCCCATGTGCAAGCCGTCACGGCGAATGGCGCGGCGATCTGGCAGTTTGACACCCTGGGCAGCGTAACGGCCCTGCTGGCGCTGCCCGATGATCGCGTGCTGGTGGCAACCTCAGCCGATCAGGTGATTGTGCTGGCCGGTGGCCGGTTGAGCGCGCTGTGGGCGTCGCCGAAGGTGCTCACGCCGCCGGTTTTGCTGGGCGGGGCGGTCGTCTTCATGACGGATGCAGGGCGGCTGGCCGCCTTCACGCCGGACGGCGTGCCCCTCTGGGAGAGCGAGCCGCTGGGCGAGCGGGCTGTCCGCTGGGCCGTCAGTGGCGACCGGCTGGCCGTCGCCACGCCGGATGATGCGCTGACCGTTGTGGATAGCGCATCATCCGGC
>JAGPFT010000322.1 GCA_018056405.1 Anaerolineae bacterium | reverse complement strand
GGGCTTCGTCGTGCGCATCTGGTATTCCGGCACGCTCTATCGCTGGCAGCGCGCGCGGACGGCCACCGAGCGCAAGACGTGGTACTACACCTGGATGCTCACCGGCGAGCAGCACGCCAAAGAGATTCGCCTCTTCGGGCTGGGCAAGTTGTTCATGGATCGCTTCCGCGATCTGCGCGTGCGGCTGCGCTTCGAGCGCCTGCAGCTCGCCCGGCGGCAGGCGCTCTTCAGCTTCGGCGCGCAGTTGGCCTCCACCGTCGCCATCTACGGCGCTTACGCCGTGATCGCCCACCGCGCGCTTTCCGGCGCGATCAGCCTGGGCGACCTGGTGATGGCTTTCCAGGCATTCCAGCGCGGGCAGGGCTACCTGCAAAGCGCGCTGCAAAGCCTGGCCGGGCTGTATGAGGATAATCTCTTCATCGCCGACCTGGACGAGTTCCTGCGCCTGGAGCCGCGTGTGGTCAACCCGCCGCATCCCAAGCCGTTCCCGCGCCCGCTGAGGCGCGGCATCGCCTTCGAGGGCGTCTCCTTCACCTACCCCGGCGGCACGCGCCAGGCCTTGCGCGACATCACCCTGACCATCCGGCCCGGCGAGAAGATCGCCCTGGTCGGCGAGAATGGGTCGGGCAAGACGACGCTGATCAAGCTGCTCTGCCGGCTCTATGACCCGACGGAGGGACGCATCACCCTGGACGGGATTGACCTGCGCGACCTGGCCCTGGCCGACCTGCGCCAGGCGATCAGCGTGATCATGCAGGACTACGTGCAGTATAACCTGACCGTGGAGGACAACATCTGGTTCGGCAACGTGAGCGCGCCGCCCGACCGGACGCGCATCGCGCGCGCGGCCCACGAGTCCGGGGCGCATGAGGTGGTCGCCCGTCTGCCGCGCGAGTACGATACCGTGCTGGGCAAGATGTTTCAGGACGGCGAGCAGCTCAGCATCGGCGAATGGCAGAAGATCGCCCTGGCCCGCGCCTTCCTGCGCGACACGGAGATCATCATCCTCGACGAGCCGACCAGCGCGCTCGACGCCCGCGCCGAGTACGAAGTTTTCCGCAAGCTACACGCGCTGGCCGAGGGCCAGACGGCGATCACGATCAGCCACCGCTTCTCGACGGTGCGCACCGCCGACCGCATCGTCGTGCTCGACAATGGGCGCATCGTCGAGCACGGCCCGCACGAGGCGCTGATGCGCCAGGGTGGGCAGTACGCGCACCTGTTCACGCTGCAAGCCAGCCAGTACACATGACCCTTCCCCTCTCCACTCTGCTGCGCGTCGCCGACCGCGCGCGGGCGCTGCTGCGCCTGACGCGCTGGCCGGAGCATGTCCCCTTCACCCTGGCGGCGACGCTGCTCGGCGCGAACATGGCCGCCCACCACGCGGGGGCGGCGCTCGATAGCCGCGTGGTGACGGCCCTCGCCGCCAACGCCCTGGCCGTGACCTTCGCCTTCATGGTCAACGACCTCGCCGACGCGCCGGATGACGCGCGCGACCCGGCACGCGCCGCGCGCAACGCCATCGCCAGCGGGATGCTCGCCGCGCGGACGGGCTGGGCAGCGAGCGGGATGGTCGCAGGGCTGGCGCTGGCCCTCTACGCGACGCTGCCCGCGCCCGCCGCCCTGACCGGCGGCGCGACGCTGTTGCTCGGCCTGCTCTACTCAGTGCGACCGCTGCGCTTGAAGGCGCGCCCCCTCGCCGACGTGATCGCCCACCTGCTGATGCTCAGCGCCCTGCTCGTCCTGGCCGGCTACCTGGCCTTCGACGCCGCGCCGGGGCGCGTCTGGTGGGTGGTCGCCGCCGCCGGGCTGATCTCCGCCTACGGACAGCTTTACAACCAGGTGCGCGACGAGGCGCAGGATCGCGCCGCCGGGCTGCGCCACACGACCGCCCTCCTGGGGGTGGCGCGGGCGCGGATCGCCATGCACGTGTGCCTGGGCGCGGCGGGGCTGCTGCTGGCGCTGACGGCTGCCCTGGGGCTGTGGCCGTTGTGGTTGGGCGCGGTGCTGGCGGCGCTGGCTGTACCGGCGCTCCTCTGGCAGAGGAGCACAGACATGCGCGGGACGGCAGCCATTGACGCGACCGGACGCTTGCAGCTTGGCGCGATGCTGGCCGCCTGCGTTGCCATGATCGTCTGGCTGCTGGTGAACGTGTGGGGCTGATGCCCAGCGTGCATCTCACCCTGGGGGCGAGATTCCTGAAGCGCAGAGGGCGCAGAGAGAAACTGAGAGACCCTTGGAGAAGTTGTCCCCCAAAAACCCCTCCCCTACAAGGAGTTCAGGGGCGGACAGGCAGATGAGAATCAATTGAGAGGGGCAAGGGATGGCGTGGGGAATAGTAGCCCCACCCCTAAATCCCCTCCCCACGTAGTGGAGAGGGGACTTCATGGCGGCCTGACTCCCCTTCTCCACCACGTGGAGAGAGGGCGGCGAGGCCTACGCCAGGGGGCCGAGCGGGGGTGAGGTCAACCAGCTCAGCCCCAGCCTCTTTTGAGGCGATTACCCTGGCACGCACCCCCTGACAGTGGTTGGCTGCCGGACTCCACTATATAATGAGCGGTAGCCATTGGTCGGTCAGTATGCTGGCTAGAAGGGGACGATGCATGGCACCACGTATCCTGGTCGTGGATGACGAAAGAGACACGCTGCGCCTGCTGCACACCATTTTGCAGATCAGTGGGTTCGAGCCGATCACGACCCTTAACTCGGCTGGTGCCATTGAGTTAGCCGAGCGCGAGCGCCCGGATGTGGTCCTGCTCGACATTATGATGCCACCGCCGGATGGGTTCGCGCTGTGCAAGTTGATGCGCCAGAACCTGGCCACCAAAGACCTGCCGGTCATCTTCGTCACAGCCTACCAGTCGCTCGACATCGAGGAGCGCCGGATCGAGGCAGGCGGCGATCTGATCATGCACAAGCCCATCACGGCAGACGGCCTGATCAGCGCTATCAATCAGGTGCTCGAAGAACGGCAGTAAGGCGCTACTTTCCCAGCCCCCTTGCCCTCATCGCCCCGGCTTAGAAAGGACGCGAGTACATCGTGGAGAAGAGGCACACCATCGTCGTCATGCAGGGCGACCAGACCGGCCAGGAGTTGCTCGATGAGGCGCTGCGCGTGCTGACGCCTGGCATCCTGCCGCTCGATGGCGCGGGTGGCTGGGGGGTGTTCTCGTAGGGGCGTATTGCAATACGCCCCTACGGACCCCCCGCCGATCAAGGCGTCCCTGATGCGCTTTGACGATCATGATCGGTAGGTGCTTGTAGGGGCGGGTTTGCAAACCCGCCCCTAGAGGCCGGGCATGGTATCCGCGCTGATTCGTTAGTCTGCATCGTGGAGAGAGGGCGGTGAGGCGCGTTAGCGCCAAGCGGAGGTGAGGTCAAGCGAAGAGCCGCACCAGGACGCTTCTCTCACCTCCCAACCCATGACTCCCGACTCCTGACTCTCAACCAACCGAGATGCAACCGGTGAAGCTGATCCTGACCCACGATAACGCCGACTTCGACGCTGTGGCGTCGCTGCTGGCTGCGCACCTGCTGGACCCCGAGGCACTGCCCGTGCTGCCCGCGCGCGTCAACCGCAATGTCGAGCAGTTCCTGAACCTCTACGGCACGGAGCTGCCCTTCGTCTGGCGGAGCGATCTGCGGCGCGGCGCGCCGGTCGAGAGCGTCACCGTCGTGGACACGCAGAGCTTCTCCACCGCGCGCGGGATGCGCCCGGAGACGCCGGTGCATTTCATTGACCACCACCCGCTCTCCCGCGACCTGGAGGCCAACTACACCTTCACCGGCGACCCGGTGGGGGCGGCGACCACGCTGCTCGTCGAGCAGATTCACGCCCAGCAGATCAGCATTGCGCCGCTCCAGGCGACGCTGCTGCTGCTCGGCATCTACGAGGATACCGGTTCGCTGCTCTATGGCACGACGACCGCCCGCGACGCGCGCTGCGCCGCCTGGCTGCTCGACTGCGGGGCCGATCTGGACGTGGTGCGCGAGTTCCTGGCTCACCGCCTGACGCCGGAGCAGCGCGAGCTGTACGAGCGCTTGCTGGAACGCACCGAGACGCACGTCGTCAAGGGACACGCTATCCTGCTGGCGACCGCCGTCACGCGCACGCCGGTGGACGAGATCGCCACACTGGCCCACAAGCTGCGCGAGCTGTACGAGCCAGCGGCGGTCTTCGTGCTGGTGCAGCTTAACGGCGACATCCAGCTTGTCGCACGCAGCACGACCGATGCCCTGGACGTGTCGGCCATCGCCCGGCGCTTCGGCGGCGGCGGGCACGGGCGCGCGGCGGCAGCGCTCATCCGCGCGCGCAGGCTCGACGACGTGCGCCAGGAGATTCTGCGCGTGCTGCCGGAGATCATCGTCCCCTCAGTGCTGGTCGCCTCGCTGATGTCCGTCGGGGCGCAGACGG
>JAGPFT010000321.1 GCA_018056405.1 Anaerolineae bacterium | reverse complement strand
GTCCAGCGAATGGGCGGCCAGCGCCCGCGCGCGCAGACCTGCGCCCATTGCAGCGCGCTCGTCTGCTGTCAGCGCCAGCAGGCGCGCCAGCCGGTCGGCCAGCGCGCTTTCGCCAGCGTCCGGCGGCAACAGCAGCAGATCAGCGGCATCGCCGAGCAAGGGGGCGAAGTCCGCGTTGGCCACCAGCGTCGGCTTGCCAGCGAACAGCCCTTCCAGCGCGGCCTTGTCAAAGGAGCCCGGCGGGCTGAGATTGACGGTGACAGCGCTCCGTCGCAGCAACGCAGCAGCCTCAGCGTGCGGCAGCGGGCCGCTCAGCGTCACCGGCGGCGCGGGGTCGAGCGAGCGGATCAGCGCTTCCAATGCGGTAGGGTAGTCTGGCTCTTCCTGCACCGGCCCGCCGACCAGTTGCACGCGGAATGCGCCTACCTCGCCCCGCGCGGCCAGCAGCGACGCGGCGCGAATCAGCGCGTCCTGCCGCTTGATGTGCGCCAGCCGCCCCACCTGGGCGACGGTCGGCGGCGCGTCTTCGCCCTCTGGCGCGGGGAACAGCGCCGCGTCCACGCCATGCCCCATCACGCGCACCTTGCCCGACGGTAGCGGGAAGCTACCCGGCGAGGCGGTGAGGATGTGCGTCGCCAGGCGAGCGGCCAGGCGCAGCTCCGGCGTGATCTGGCGGTGCGTGTACCACAGCAGCAGTGGCTTGCCGTGCCGGCGCGTCCAGGGGGCGGCGAACCAGACATAGCGCGGGATCATGTGGCACAAAACGCCGTCAACCTCCGGCACCAGCCGCCGCAGGTGCGCGGTGAAGCGCCACGCCTGCGCGACGCGCCCCGCGCCCGCCTCCTTGCCCATGCTGTGCAGCGTCACGTTTGGGGGCAGGGGCGGGTTGACGTGCTCCTGGCAGATCACGTCGAGGCGATCCAGGCGGGCGGCCAGCGCTTCCACCCAGCGCATGACGAAGCCCACGTGATCGTCAGCGGGGTCGAGCTTGCGCGTGATCAGCAGCCAGCGCATGATCCTCCCCTCGGCCATGCGTCAGGCGTACTGGCTGTCCCCCACTCGCGACAGTTTACCTCACCCCCACTCGGCGCTGATGCGCCTCGTTGCCCCCTCTCCATGCATGGAGAGGGGGCAGGCCAAGCGAAGCAAGGCCGGGGGTGAGGTAAAGCAAAGGGCAGCCAGAGGGATAGTTTCTGGTCAGACGGGTTCACCATGATACCCTCTAGACCGCGCGCCCGGCAGCACGCAGCGTCGCCCGGTAGGTCTCGGCGACCGCGTCCAGGCCGCGCTCGTAGTCGAAGCGCACCAGGGCGTCGCGCTGACCCGCCGCGCCCATCGCCCGCGCGCGCGCCGGATCGTCCAGCAGGGCGAGGATCGCTCCGGCCAGCGCCTCCGGCGTGTGATCGGTCAGCAGGCCACTCTCCCCGTGCCGCACGACCTCCCCCGCGCCCAGGTGATCGGTGCTGACGACCGGCGTGCCGGCGGCCAGCGCTTCGATCAGCACGCGGGCCACGCCTTCGTAGCGCGAGCTATGCACGTAGACGCTGGCGAGCTGGTAGTAAGCGGGTAGATCGCTGTGATCTACGCGGCCGGCGAAGATGACTCCTTCGGCATCCGCCTGGCGGACGAAGTCCGGGCGCGCCCGGAAATCTCCCACGAGCACCAGGCGGGCAGCCGGGCGCGCGGCGCGTACCTGCTGGTAGGCCGCCAGCAGTAGCTCGATGTGCTTGAATGCCGCCGGAAACCCCACCCAGAGCAACACCGGCGCATCTGGCGCGAGGCCCAGCACCGCGCGCAGCTCGGCCAGCCGCGCCTCGCCGACCGGATGTGCGAAGGCCTCTACGGGCGTGGGCACGGTCAGCACGGTGATGCGCTCCGGCGCGACGCCGTGCCGGATGTAGATCGCTTTCTCGCGCTCGGAAAGCACACGCACGGTGTCGGCGCGCGGGACGATGAGGCGGGCCAGCGCGTAGAGCAGACGGTTGCGCAGCGGGCGCTCGGCCAGCCAGTGCGGATTCTCGAAAAAGTGGCTGTGGCTCTGCACGTTGAGCGGCAGGCCGCAGCGCCACTTGAGCAGCAGCCCGACCAGCCCGCAGGCGAACGGGTCCTGTGTGGTCACCAGGTCGGCGGGATGTTGCCGATGCAGGCGCGCCGCGAGGCGGTAGGCGGCCCAGGGGAACAGCGCCGGGCGCGTGTTGGCCGGGTAGACGGCCAGGTTGTCGGCGAACTGCTGTGGTGCTTTGGGCTGGCTCGCGGGATTGTAGGTGACGATGGTCAGCGCCCCGATGCGCCGCGCATATTCCAGGTGCCGCGCCACCGTGTTGCCGTGCGGGTCGCCCAGCAGCGAATAGTCGAGGCTGATCATCAGGACGTGCATACGCCCTCCAACACAGGGTCCACAAACAAGTTGGGCAATCGCCAGAACGCCCCTATCCCCCGGCCCCTTCCCCCAGCAAAGCTAGGGGAAGGGGTGAGCTACCTCCCAGATCGTCCCCCCTCTAGCTTGGCTGAAGGGGAGATTGAGGGGGGAGGCGTTCAGAGAGCATTCCTGAACCTGCCCTAGTAACAGGTTGTTCGAGCACTCTCCAGCACAGCGACCGTCTGCGCGACCAGCGTCTCCCAGGCGAAGCGCTCCAGCCCGTCGCCCGTATGCGCGGCCAACTGTGCCCGCGTCTCGCCGCCAAACGCCTGGCGCAGCGCTTCGGCCAGCGCCCTCGTGTCGGGATAGGGCACCAGCAGCCCGTTAACGCCGTGCACCACCAGTTCAGGGTTGCCACCTTTGTCGCTGGCGATGACTGGCGTGCCCGCCCCCAGCGATTCCAGCAGGACGTGCGACAGCCCCTCGTAGCCGGAATAGAGGGCGGTGTAATCGGCGGCGCGCAGGTAGAGCGCCAGCCGTTCGCGCGGCATGCGCCCCAGGAAGGTCACGCGCTCGCTCATGCCTTCGGCCTCAGCCAGCGCGCGCAGCCGCGCTTCGTCCGGCCCCTCGCCGGCGACCAGCAGGCGCGCCTCCGGCACAGCGGGCAGGGCGCGGATGAGGTGATCGATCCCCTTCCAGGGCACCAGCCGCGCGACCGTCAGCAGCAGCGGCTTGGCATCCAGGCCCAGCGCGGCGCGCGCCTCAGCCTGGCTCAGAGCGACCGTCTGCGCGTCCGGTGGCAGGGCGTTGGTGATGACCTGCACGCGCTCCGGCAGCGCGCCCCAGCCGATAACCATGTCGCGCAGGTAGCGGCTGGGCACAATCACGCGGTCGGCGCGGCGCACTTCGCGCGCGCGTTGCGTCTGCAACAGGCGCACGCGCCAGGGATAGCGCCCGCGCTGGAAAGCGTCTACGTCTTCGGTCGGCGCGATCCAGCCCTTGTTGACGGCGCGCTCCCAGGCCAGGTCGCCAACGACCTTGAGCACGCGCGGCGCGCTCCCGCCGCCGATCAGCGGCAGCCCCAGGCTGTTGAGGAAGACCACATCGGCGCGACGCAGCTCGCCCCAGGCAACGCGCGCGTAAGCTGCCCAGCGCACGGGTAGCGTCCGGCGCGGGATGCGCCGCAGGGGGTAGGGATAGCCAGCGGTTGGCCCCTCGCCGAAGGTCAGGGCGCGCACAGCGTGCCCGCGCGCCACCAGTTCCGGCAACAGGCGGTAGAGATAGGTGGCCGGGCCGCCTGGTTCTGGATGGAAGATGCCAGAAGCGACGAAAATGCGCATGGGTTGAGTTCAGACTTCGGAAGTCTTGAAGACTTCCGAAGTCTTGTGTGCGATCACAGCCGCACGACGCGCGCCTTGCCCTTATGATTGCCGATCTTGTTGCGCGTGTCCACAATCAGCCGGGCGTGTTCCAGCAAGAAGGCAGGATCGTAGGCGCTGTGATCGGTCACGATCACCACACAGTCCTGCGCCGCCAGCCATTCGGGCGACAATTCCACGCTCCTGGCGACGCGCTCGCCGCTCAGCCGCACCGACGGGACATAAGGGTCGTTGAAGGAGACGATGGCCCCCTTCTCCTCCAGCAATTCGTGCACGTCCAGCGCCGGCGATTCGCGCACGTCGTCAATGTTGCGCTTGTAGGCCATGCCCAGGATGCCTACGTGCGCGCCACGCAGCGCCTTGCCCTCTTCATTGAGCGCCTCCATGACCATCTTGACCACGTGGTAAGGCATCGAGGTGTTGATCTCGCTGGCCAGCTCGATGAAGCGGGCCGTATAGTTGAGGGCGCGCAGCTTCCAGCTTAGATAGAGCGGGTCAATGGGGATGCAGTGCCCGCCCAGGCCCGGCCCCGGATAAAACGGCATGAAACCGAAGGGCTTGCTCTTGGCCGCCTCGATCACTTCCCACACGTCGAGGCCCAGCCGCTGGCACATGAGCGCCATCTCGTTGACCAGGCCGATGTTCACCGCGCGGAAGGTGTTCTCCAGCAGCTTGACCA
>JAGPFT010000320.1 GCA_018056405.1 Anaerolineae bacterium | reverse complement strand
GCGCCTCGACACCCCCTCTCCATACATGGAGAGGGGGAAAGGCCGAGTGCAGCGAGGCCAGGGGGTGAGGTCAACAGAGCGCCCCTCTGCCTTGTCGAGGGTGCCAAGTTCATAACACGCTCTAGAGGCCCGCCTCCTGGCGCAGCAGGGCGGCCTTATCCGTTCGCTCCCAGGTCGTGTCGAGGTCGTCGCGGCCAAAGTGCCCATAAGCGGCCACCTGGCGAAACTGCGGCTTGCGCAGGTCAAGGTCGCGGATGATCGCCGCCGGGCGCATGTCGAAGTGCTTCTTGATCAGGGCGATGATCTGCTCGTCGGGGATTGTGCCTGTGCCGAACGTCTCGATGGCGATGGATAGCGGGTGCGCCACGCCGATGGCGTAGGAGACCTGTAGCTCGAAGCGCGAGGCCAGGCCAGCGGCAACGACGTTCTTGGCGATGTAGCGGGCCATGTACGCGCCGGAACGATCCACTTTGGTCGGGTCCTTGCCGGAGAACGCCCCGCCGCCGTGCCGGGCGATGCCGCCGTAGCTGTCCACGATGATCTTGCGCCCGGTCAGGCCGGCGTCACCGAGCGGGCCGCCCACGACAAAGCGCCCGGTGGGGTTGACGAAGTACTTGGTGTTCTCGTCCAGCAGGTGAGCCGGGATGACCGCCCGGATGACGTGCTCCAGCACGTCCTCGCGAATCTGCTCGATGGTCGCTTCTGGCGCGTGCTGCGTCGAGACGAGCACGGTGTCTACCCGCCTGGGCTTGCCGTAGGAATACTCGATCGTGACCTGGCTCTTGCCGTCCGGGCGCAGGTAGGGCATCACGCCGTTGCGCCGGACTTCGGCCAGCCGCCTGGTCAGCTTGTGGGCGAGTATGATAGGCAGTGGCATCAGCTCTGCTGTCTCGTCGCAGGCAAAGCCGATCACCATGCCCTGGTCGCCCGCGCCCAGCGCATTAAGCTGCTCTTCGTTGAGGTCGCCTGTGCGCCGCTCCAGCGCGCTGTCAACGCCCTGGGCGATGTCGCCGGACTGCTCCTTGATCGAGACGATCACCCCACACGTATCGGCGTCGAAGCCGAACTTGCCGCGCGTGTAGCCGATGTCGCGCACGACATCGCGGGCGATGGTGCCGATGTCCACGTAGGTTGAGGTGGTGATCTCGCCCATCACTAAGATCAGCCCGGTCGTGACGGCGGTCTCGCAGGCCACGCGCGCCTGCGGGTCGTCGGCCAGAATCGCGTCGAGCACAGCATCGGAGATCTGGTCGCAAATCTTGTCCGGGTGCCCTTCAGTGACTGACTCCGATGTGTAGAACAACTGAGGAGATGACATGAAGGTTGTGCTGTTGTTGCCGCTCACGGTGACTCCTTTGTGGCTAGTACCTGGCCCGGCAGGAACGAAAGACGCCCCCTGTCACACTCGGTCAGGGGGCGTCATCACGCTCAGTGAGCCTCATTGATCAGGCGCATGAGGTCGCTAGATAACGCTCTCATCTTCCAGAAAACCTGACGGAATTGGCACCGTTCTCCGGCGGGCAGCTTGCCTGAGCCAACCGGAGAGGTTGCCGCGGCTTCACGGGGCCGGTCCCTCTGCCGCTCTGGATAAGAGTGTTTCCAGGTATGCGATTGGTAGCTTGCACCCATGATAGCACTGGATAAGCCGCTGCGCCAGTGGTAACAAAGCGGAAAGCGGAGGCGTAGGCAAAGGTCGTCAGTGACCCGCCTGACGCCGAGTAGGGTGAGGTCCTGTAGAGGCGGGTTTCAAAACCCGCCACCACAGGGCGCAGCAGAGCAGTGCCCTTACCACCTGAGGAGTCTAGCCCGCACCCCCAGGGCCGCCGCCTGGCGCGTGCGGGCGGAGCGCGGATGCTGTTATACTATGCGCGGTTGGCTTTGCGCGGCGCACCAGAAAATGACGGTCTCATGACGCTCGATCTGGCTTCTATTGACGCGGTAGCTCTGGATATGGATGGCGTGCTCTGGCGTTCGTCCCAGGTCTTGCCGGGCATCCCGAATTTCTTCGATTTTTTGCAGCAGCACGGCATTGCCTTCGCCTTCGCCACCAACAACAGCATGACCAGCGTGACAGCCTACGTCGAGCGCCTGCGCGCTGTGGGCATTCCGGCGCGCCCGGAGCAGGTTGTGACCTCGGCAGTGGCGACGGCGGACTATATCAGCCGCCGCTATCCCGCCAGCACGCCGCTCTACATCATCGGCGACGACGGCATTCGCAGCGCCCTGGCCGAGCGTGGTTTCCGCGAAGACCCACCAAATGCGCAGGTTGTGGTGGTGGGGCTGGACTTCGCAGCGACCTTCGACAAGTTCAGGCTGGCGACGCTGCGCATCCGCGCCGGAGCGGATTTCATCGGCACTAATGGCGACCGCACATTTCCCACGCCTGAGGGATTGGTGCCCGGCAATGGGGCGCTGTTGGCGCTCCTGGAGACGGCGACCGATGTCGCGCCGCTGGTTATCGGCAAACCAGAGCGTGTCATGTTCGACGTGGCCCTGGAGCGCCTGGGGACTGCGCCAGAGCGCACGCTGATGATCGGCGACCGCATCGAGACGGACGTCGTTGGCGCGCAGCGGGCTGGCTGGCGGGCGGCCCTGGTTCTGACCGGTGTCACGACAACGGAGCAGGCCATTGCTGATGGTCGCACCGATGCGGTCTTCGCCACGTTGGAAACGCTGCGCGCCGCGTGGGAAGAAGCGCTCGGCCAGAAAACCCGCTGAGCATGAGCGAGTGAGGATAGAGCAGGGAGGTACTGGGATGGAACTCAGGATGTTCAGACGAGCGCTGGCTGTGTTCGGTGCGGCGAGTCTGTGGGTTGCGTTTGCGCTGGCAGCCCTGACGCACTCAGCGGGCGCGGCGCCGGGCGCGGCGCGGGCAGCGGAACCAGGAGCCGCTCTGCTCACACAGACTCCGGCTGTGCCTGACTCGTCCGTCGAATGGACGGTCGGCGAGCTGGCTTTCGAGAGCCACTACCCGCACGGGTTTGCGTTCTCGGCAGAGATCAGCAGCAGCGCCGGGCCGATTGTGCGCGGGCGAGTCACCTGGTCGTTCGCGCTGGGCACGCAGCGCAGCGCGCCCTTCGAGATTGACCCGGACACCGGCCAACTGGTGGCCGAGTGGCAGCCCGGCCCCGGTGATTCGACGCCGCCCTGGTTGGGGCTGACCTACACCTGGTCAGTGGGCGACACGGCGGGCAATGCGTTCGAGACCGAGCCGCGTTATGCGGAGTATGCCGACACCAGCCGCGAATGGCTGCGCAGCGAGAGCGAAGATATTATCGTGTTCAGCCAGGGGCTTCCGGCGGAGGTCAACGATCTGACGCTGAGAGCAATGGCCGAGCAGCGCGAGACGTACCGCGCTGCCTGGGGTGACCTGCTCCCTTACCGCCCGCGCGCCATCCTCTTCGGCGACCTGGATGCCTGGCAGGAGTGGCAGGTGGGTCAGATGAGCGCCGCCATCGCCGGATTGACGCGCAGCGAGTGGGGCGGCACCGTCCAGCGCGTGACAGGGGAGGGCGTGCGCGACATCGCCTATGGCACGGTGTTGCACGAGATCGCGCATCTCTACCAGGACGCTTTCACCTTCATGCCGGCGGGGACCTGGTTCGTTGAGGGCAATGCTACATTCTTCGAGTTACAGCAGTATTACGATTACGAGGCGGCGGTGCGGGCGTTGGCGGCGACGGGGCAACTGCCTGCGCTGCTCGATGGCACCGGGCCGGGCGTGAGCGGTCGGGACGCGCGCCGGGGCTACGACATCGGCTACACGTTCTGGCTCTGGCTGACAGACAACTACGGCCTGGAAGGGCATCGCCAGCTTATCACGCTGCTCAAAGAGGGCGTTGGGCGCAACGAAGCCATCGAGCAAGTCACCGGCCTGACCGTAGCCGAGGTTGAGAGCCGCTGGCGGGTCTGGCTGGGGGCATCGCCCACGCCACCCACGCTAGTTCCGACGCCGGCCTTCTTCTTCCTGCCGTCGCCCACGCCGTATGTGGTCGGGAAATGACGGTTGGTGATTGGTGGTTGGTTATTGGTGAAAGCAGCGGCTATGGGACGCTCCGCCAGCTACCCCCCCTGCGTTGCCTGGCGTCAAGTACAGGCGCGCCAACTGATGCTAGGATTGGGGTGTCCGGCGGTTGGTGAGGGGAGGGGCCTATGAGCAGGCAGCGGGCTAGTCGCGGGGCGCGCTGGGCGCTCATTGCGGCGCTGGCGTTTGGCATGTTAGCGACGTGGGCGGCGCGTGGCCTGGCATCCGCTCAAGACGGCGAAGGTGAGGTGCAAGAGGAGTACCCTATCATTTTCGGGCACCAGGCCGAGGTCGTCTTCCCGGCGGTCGTTCGTTGTGTGGTGGGCGTGAACGCCATCCCGGACGACATTGAGTCGATCTCCCTGGTTGTCAGCCAGGAAAGCGGCCTGGATCACACC
>JAGPFT010000319.1 GCA_018056405.1 Anaerolineae bacterium | reverse complement strand
CTCTTAGGGTGGGGTAAACCACCGCACTGCCATTGGTGGACTTCCGCCAACATGTACTAGGGGAAGGGGAGAGCGGCTTGCCAGATCGCCCCCTTTAGCTCGACTGTTCAGGGGCGGACAGGCGTTGAGATCGGCTGATAGTCTGGGGCAGGTCTTCACCTCACCCCCGCCCGGCGTTGGCGCGCCGCGCCGCCCCCTCTCCGGTCAAGGCGGCACGGAGAAGGGGCGGCTGGAAGTGCGGTATGCGCAGTCAGCAGGAACTACGGCGTATCATTGTACACGCGGTAGCTGAGCCAGACTGTCTCGCCGGAGCGGTTGTCCACACGGATCACGGCGCGCCGCCCTTCGGGGATGGTCATGCCGAACACGACGCCGGGCTGCACCTTGTCCGTGCCGACTCCGGTCGCGTTGTTGATCACAGCGGGCGTCAGCATATCGTAGTGCACGTTCTCGTAGGTGACGCCGCTCAACATCCCGATCAGCGCGCCGTTGAGCATGGCGATATTGTAGCCATCCCAGAGAAAGTCCGGCGTGCCGCCGAACATATCCCACTGGGTGTTCGGCCCAAGCTGGATGTTGACCTGGTTCGCCAGCAGCGGGTAGTCCACGCGGTAGGACACGTTGAACAGGTTGTTGCCCTCGTTCAGTTCGGCTACCTCGTTATTGAGGTCGGCCACCACCGCTACCTGGAAAACGCCGGTGCCGATCAGCGTGCCGCTGAGCTGCACGGGGACGCTCTGCCCGCCGGCCAGTCCTTCCACAAAGGCCGCCGTGTAGACCGCGCCGGGTTCCCACGTGGCCGCTATCGCGAAGCGCCCTGTCGCGCCGCCGCCCGCGTTGCGCACGGTGACGGTCGCCGTGAACGGCTTATTGGGGATCGGTTGGGTGGGGCTGAGCACGACCGCGTCAATCACGATGTCCGGCTCAGCCGGCAGCGGCGGCGTAGGCGAAGCCGCTGGGGTGGGCGTGGGCGGCGACTGCACGACGGATACCAGATTGATGTCGCCGAGAATCCGGGCGTACTCGGCTCTCACCCAGCCGAAGGCACCCTGGTACTCGATGACCAGCCAGCTATAGTCGGCGGAGGCCCCCAGGATGCGATACCGCTCGCCCGCTTTGATCTGCCCGATCTGGTCGAACTCGAAGCCCGGCCCATTGCGCACGTTGAGCACGTTGGCCGTCACCTCGGCCCACACGCCCTCCAGTACCTCGGTCGGGGCGGCAGTCACCTCTTCGGGCACGGCAGTAGGCTCTGGAGTTGCCGGCACTGGCAGCAGCCCCGCCTGATCCAGCCCCAGGCGCTCCATATCGTCAAAGCGGGCGACGACCTTCGAGCCGCCACGCGGGGTAATCTGGTAGACGACGCCGATGCGCGCCAGGTCGCCGTTGCCGAAGTCCGCCGGGCGCAGCACACCTTGAACCAGCGCCCGTGCCCTGCCGCCAAGCAGCGCGGCGCGCAGCCCCGCCGGGGTGACGCCGCCCTCGATCATCGCCGCGCGCAGCGCCCACATGGCGTCGTAGGCGGCCACGGCCAGCGGCCCCGGCACCTCACCGAAGGCCAACACGTAATCGTGCAGGAAGATGCGCGAGACGGCTAGCGCGTCGGCGTAGGACCACGAGTCGAAGCCGAGCACGCCGTCCGCCAGCGCGACAGGCAGCACGCCGGATTGCACGGCGGCCTCGGCCTTGCGGTGAGCGAAGATGCCGCTCCAGCCCGCCGCGCGCAGCGCGTCCAGAAGCGCCGCCGCGTCCTCCGGCGCGCCCCACATCACGACCGCGCCGGGATTGACGCCGAGCAGACGCGGCACTTCGTCGAGCAGATCGCTGCCACCCGGTAACGCGATCGAATCGGCCAGCGAGCGGCCTGTGGCCTGCAACGCCGCCTCGAAGTCCATCAGCGCCTCGGTGAACTCGACCTCGGTCTGCACGACGGCCACGCTAGACACGCCCAGGTCGCCGATCAGGTACGCGGCGATGGCATTGCTCAGCACGCGCTCCGGGGCGCGCGTGCGAAAGAGCGTGTTGGCCGTGTCCACGTCGGTCATGGCGTTCTGCGTGGCGGGGGTGAAGACAGGCAGCCCGGTTTCGGCCAGCGCCGCGATGGTATCCGGCGTGATCTGAGCGTTCGTATCCGGGCCGAGCAGCGCGCCGACGCTCTGTCCGCGTAGTTCTGCCAGCGCAGCGGGCAGCGACTCCACAGTGGGCGCTGTTTCGAGCGTCACCAGTTCCAACTGGACGGTTGCCCCGCCCGCCGCGCGCACGCCGCCGACTGAATTGATCTGGTCAATGGCAAGCTGCGCGCCATTGGCCGTCTGGCTGCCCGCTGGGCCGAGGTAGCCGATGCGGAAGACGCTGCCCTGGGCGGCTGGCGCGGCCTGGGTCAGCGGGGCGATCAGCCCGGCCACGAGCAGTACGCTAAGGGCCAGCCCGACGACGCGCCAGCGCCGGATTCTGCTGTGAGCCATCGCAATTCTCTGCATCATAAGTCCTCCTGAATGGGAGAAGCGAGCCAATGTCGCACCATCGTCGCGAGTGATGAGGTCGGGATCAGGAATGATTCTGCCCGACCGCCGGCCAGCAACCGTCGGCGAGCAGCAAGGGCAGGCCGCGCCTCTGCGGCTGCGCTCGCCATGTCTAGCCCCTTTATTATAGTCAAGCCCGGTTTTGGGGATACCAGGCGGGCGCGCTGGCACCCCGGGGCCGCAGCGCCTTGAGCAGCTCCTCGACCACCGGTGCGCTGAGCATGGCAACCTGCTCGAAGTTGAGCACCTCCAGGCCAACAGCCGGTCGTGCAAGGCGCTGGCGACGATGAAGACCGCCCCCCCAGGCCATCGCCAGCGCCATCATGCGCACCTGGCTCTGGGCGTAAATCTCCAGTATCCACATGCCGAGCATGAAGCCAGCGGGATGAGGACGGAGATGGCGATGCTGAGAGTCATAGGGCGTTAGCGGGCCGCCTGACTGTGACTGTCATTGGGATGTTGCGCCCTGGTGCGGAGCGCGCTCAAGCACCTGCGGTCGAAACGCAACCCGCACGTGCGCGGCCTCGGCGTCGTCCATCGCTGCGCTGATGACCGCCAGGGCTGCCCGAATCTCGGCGGCTTTGGCCTCGCCGAGGCGGTATTCCAGATACCCGGCGAAATCGCCTCCGTTGAAGGCACCGGCCAGCGCGTCAGCGGCGCGTTGCATGGCGCGCGGGCGCACGAAGCGCCCATGACGGACGAAGGGACGCACGGGAAGCCGGGCATTGCGATGCAGCGGGCTGAACAGGTTGGGCTTGGCGACCAGTTCCGCCAGGGCGTCGAGCGAGAGGTCGGCGGGCAGCGTCAGCGAGTTCGGGCGGAACAGCATCTCGCCGCGAAACTCCAGCCGCGCCTGCCGGTCGTAATACGCCTGCATCGCCGGGGGCAGCATGGCGTATATCTGCCGCATGAGGCTCACCGACGCCGCCTCCAGCTCTGCCTGGCGCTGCTGGCGGTTGCGGGAGACAGAAACGGGCGGCAGTGGCGGGCCGATAGTCACTGTGATGCGCGGAAAGCGCAGCAGGAACATGCGCCGCCAGACCTGGTACGTACCGCCGAAGGCCATCGGCACGATACGCGCGCCCGTCGCCTGCGACAGATATGCCACGCCCGACTTGACATCATCAATCGGCTTCTCCCAGGTGCCGCCCTCCGGGAAGATACCCAGACGCCCGCCGTTCTGCAGGTGGGTCAGCATCTGCTTCAGCCCCTCGCGGTCTACCGCGCCACGCTTCATCAGAATCAGCCCGGCGCGCTGCACGACCCAGTTCGCCGGCCACAACAAGGGGAAATCGCCCGGCCCGACAAAAACCGTGTCGGGCGGGAGCAGCACAAACAACAACAGCGCGTCAAAGGTCGAGACGTGGTTGGCGGCGTAAATCACCGGGCCGGGCACGTCCAGGTGCTCGCGCCCGGTGATAGTCGGGCGTGCCAGCAGCCGGAGTAGCAGCCAGCCAGCCGCGCGCATCACTCGACGAACAGTGCGAGTACGTCGGTCGAGCATGGTTTTCCCTTGCTGGTTCGATGACTGGCCTGAGTCTAGCGTTATGCCAGATGAGCGGCAAGAAGAGGGTCAGCGAACGAGTTGGCCGGTAGTTGTCGAAGGCCCCCATCCCTGTGTGACGAGTTTCAACCGACAAGGATACACTGCCTACTTACAGGGCAATCGCATCAAAATCCGCCGCGCGTCGGCCTGCTCGTAGGGGCGTATGGCGATGCGCCCCTACGGACCTCACCCCCGCTCGGCTCCAGCCTCTTTTGAGGCGATTACCCTGCCCTACGTAGGGGTGCATTCGGATTTGGGGGCAGGTGCAGAGATCGGTTGCAGACCTCACCCCCCGGCCCCCTCTCCATATACGGAGAGGGGGAGTAAGTATCTGGCTCAGTCCCCTCTCCGCGTGTGGAGAGGGG
>JAGPFT010000318.1 GCA_018056405.1 Anaerolineae bacterium | reverse complement strand
CAAGGAGGGAGGGGCCTGGAGTGCGCGCTTTTCTCCCTTCCTCCCTCGTGGGGAAAGGGCCGGGGATGGGGGGAAGAGGCAGGTATAAGGCTTCTCAAACGGCCTCTAAGCGGGATGCTCCAGGACGGCATTTCACTCTGCTCCTGGGTCAGCGCCCGACTGCCTGTCGTAGTTGCGCACGATCATGCCGGTGTAGGGACGCATCCCGAAACGGGCGTAGAAAGGTTGTAGTTCTGCGTCGCACATCAGATCAATCGCATAATAATGGCGCAGCCTGTCCAACATGCGCCGCACCAGCTCCGAGCCGATGCCTTGTCTCTGGTAGACGGGCAGCACTTCGAGTAGGGGAATGGACGCGGCCAGCACCCCATCGCTAATCGCCGTGACGAAGCCGACCACTTGCCCGGTGCCGTCGTCCACGGCCAGCACGACCGCGCTGCTGCGCGAGAGCGCCTTCAAGTGCGTCTCCGGCGCAGGCGGATTAGGCCAGCCGACGAAGAAGCCATGCAGTCTCTCAGCGGTGATGCCGTCCAGGCTGTCTGTGTAGACGATCATGAGACTCATCCCCCATTCTGACGGACGATAGTGTCGCTTTCAGCAGTCAGCTTTCAGCTTTCAGCGAGAACGAACCTTTCGCGCCAGCGTTCTTGCTGATGGCTGACCGCTCAATAAATCCCCGGCCCGCGCCACGACGCGCGCCGCGACGTGTAATACCAGCGCAGCGCCAGCCGCTCGATCAGAGTCACCAGCAGCACCAGCAGCAAGCTCAGCGCGGCGGTGAGCAGGATGGCCAGGTACGCCTGGTCGAGGCGGAAGCTGCTGTACGAGCGCTTGAGAAAGACGCCCAGCCCGCGCTGCGCGGTGATGTACTCGCCGAAGATGGCCCCCACCACGCTGTACGTCGCCGCGATGCGCAGCCCGGCGAAGAACGACGGCATAGCCGCCGGCAGCCGCGCCTTTGTCCACACCTGACGGGCGTTCGCGCCCATCGCCCGCAGCAGCGAGAGCAGCTCCGGGTCGGCGGATTGCAGGCCGCTGAACGTGTTGAGCGTCACCGGGAAGAAGCAAAACAGCACCACCACCGTGATCTTGGGGCCGCTGCCGAAGCCGAAGATCAGGATGAGCAGGATGGCGATGGCGAAGATGGGAATCGTCTGCGAGACGACCAGCAGCGGGTAGAGCAACCAGCGCAGCACCCGCGAGAAGTCCATCAGCGCGGCGATGGTCACGCCGAGCACGGTGGCCATGGCTAGGCCGGCCAGCGTCTCCCACAGCGTTTCGGGGATGTGCTCCTCCAACAGACGGGTTTGATGCGCCTGCCACGCGCCGCGCACGGCGTCCACTGACGGGAAGATCGTGTCCAGCGACAGATTCTCCTGGGCGCGCACTTCGAGGGCCAGTTGCAGCACACCGGACGCGAAAAAAGCCAGCACAACGGCGGCGACGGCGGTCAGGGCCACTGCCCGCGCCGCGTCTACAAGAAGCCGCGCGCTGGCACTGCGCCTGTCTGCTCTTGGGTGCGCCATGGTTGACTCCTTCTGGTCAGCGATCAGTTTTCGGCAGGAGCACAGGCCGCCCAGTCACCGTCCTTGCTGATCGCTGACCGCTGATCCCGCTCTCACGCCCTGCCCGGCGTATGCACCACGACCAGCGTCCCCTCATCGAGCGCCACCCGCGCGCCCGCCGCCGCGATGATGTTGCTGACGCCACGCGCCGGGCCGAAGCGCAGCGTCTCCCCGCGCAGGGGGTAGCGCAGCCCCTCCGTGCGCACGCCGCGCGCGTCGCCGCCCAGGGGGATGAGCGAGATCGTGTCGCCCGGCGCGCCGTCCAGAGCGTGTTCGCCGGGGCCGATCAGCCATAGCGTCTGCTGCCCGGCAACCAGGCGCACGTCGCGCCCGGTCAGCGCGTCGAGCGTCAGCAGCAGGACGTTAGCCAGCATCTGGTCGAGCCGCCCGCCCGCCGCGCCCAGCACGCGCACCCAGGCCGCGCCGCGCTCCGCCGCCGCCAGCAGCGCCAGCTCCAGGTCGGTCTCGTCCTTCTCTGCCGTTACGCGCTGGATGATCGCCCCGTGCGCGCGCAAATCGGCCAGCTCGCCCTCGCTCAGCGAGTCCATGTCACCGACGACCAGGTGCGGGGTCAGGCCGCAGGCCAGGGCCAGCCGCGCCCCGCCGTCCGCAGCGATGATCAGCGCCCCGGCTCCCTCGTGTAACGCCCGCCGCACGGCAGGGCCGTCGTGCAGGTCGCCGTTGGCGAAGACCAGCGCCCGCGCAGGTGAGGGGTCGTGCTCGCCCATGAAAAAAAGCCGCTCCTTCGGCGGGAAGGGAGCGGCTTGACAGTGCCTTGAGTCGCGCATGGCTCCCTCCGCCGGCATTACCCGGATCAGGTTCGTAGGGTCGGCGTCGCATGATGGACGCGCCTCTCAGCCTGGCTGACCCAGGCTCCCCCGGCAGAAAATGCGCTTGGTAAACTTACTTCAACTATAGCAGGAAGACGCGGCGCTGCCAATGGGCGGGTCCACGAGTCCACGAGTCCACGAACAAGTTGTTGGGCAATTGCCAGAACGCTCCTATCCCCCAGCCCCTTCCCCCAGCAAAGCCAGGGGAAGGGGAGAGCCGCCTGCCAGATCGTCCCCCCTCTAGTGCACGTTGGCGGAAGTCCACCAGTGGCTGCTCGATGGTTTACCCCACCCTCAGTCCCTCCCCGCCAGCAGGGAGGGACAGGTTTCTCCCCTTTCCCTGCTTGCGGGGAAAGGGGCCGGGGGATAGGGGTTGAGAAGTGCATAACACACTCTATTGCAGCACAAGCTCCAGTTCTAGCTCGTCGCGGCAGGGGATGCCTTCCTGCCCCACCGCCGGTATCTCCGGCTTGAGGCGGCGCGCTTCGTCCACCGCGCCCCGATAGACCGCAACCAGCCGGAAGCCGCGCTTCTGGTAAAAGCGCAGCGCGGGCAGGTTGTCGTTGGTCGTGACCAGCCACAGTCGCCGGCACCCCGCCGCCCGCGCCGCCTTTTGTGCCGCCGCGATCAGCGCCGACCCCACGCCCGCGCCTTCAACCAGGCTGTCGAGCGAGACGATCTCACAGGAGTCCCCCGCCAGATGATAGGTCAGCAGGCCGGCGCGCTCGCCCGCGCGCCAGGCGACCAGTCCTGGCAGGCGAGTCAGGTCATGCAGCGTCCCCCGTGTGACCATCTGCGTAGAACCCCACCGCCCGCCGATCAGGCGGTTCGCCCAGGCGCGATCCGCTTCCGCCAGCGGGCGAACCAGCACTCCCATCCCCGCGCTCACAGCACATCTCTCGCCGCCGCTACGTCTCTTCCTTGACAACGGAGTGGGCCATGTAGGTCACGCCGACCAGCAGAATGGCAATCGCGCCCGCCACCACGACCAGCAGGCTGTAGCCCCGGCCATCGTCTTCTTCCTGGGGAGTCTCATGCTCCGCCCAGGTAGCCAGGTACGCTTCCAGGTCGGCGAACTGCTCGTCGCTCAACGGGCCGCCCTGTTCGACGCTGAAGGCGGGCATGAAGGGGTTTTCGTGACCCTGGCGGGCCACGCTGACGATCTCTGCCGCTGTGCCTTCCAGCCTGGGGAAGGCTGGCGCATTGCGCCCCGCGCCACTCGCCCCATGACAGCCGGCGCAAGAGCGGGCGTACACTGCCGCGCCCGCCACCGGATCGCCGGCGAAGCCCTCGACGGACTCCGGCACGTGCCCGATGTTCGGCTCTGGCAGCGGGGGAGTCTCGCCAGGTGCCCAGGTACCGAGATAGGCGAGCAGATCGTCCACCTGCGCCTCGCTCAGCACTTCGCCGTAGGGCGGCATCGCCGCGCCGGAGTCGGCGGAACTAGCCCCTTCGAGGATCGCCCGGCGCGCGCTGTCGTCTTCCAGCGCCGCCGCGTCAATCGCCGCGAATGCTGCGCCCGTGCCCAACGCTTCGCCCTGCGGCCCGTGACATGCCTGGCAAAACTCGGCATAGACCGCCGCCCCGCGCAACGCCGCGAGGTCCGCGTCGCTGGAAGCGCTCCCCTGACCGTCCTGCGCCAGGACGGGCTGTGCCGCTCTCAGCGCCAGCAGCGCCAGCAGTGTGCCAAGCGCCAGAGTCAGGATCGCTGCCCACCGTTTCATGCCCGACACCTCCTCAACGGTCCGTCCGGCCTGCTATTATACAGCGGACGCGCCGCCAGGGTAATCGCGCGCGGGGGCGGTGCAGAGGTGCGATTGGGTGCATTCGCTTTTTGGGGCAGTGATCTTGAGCCGCTGAGATGACAAGGGCGCGGAGGGGAAAGTCGGAAAAGCTCTGAGGCTTTCTCTGGGACCACTGCGCGCTCTGGGATGGACCGGTTGAGAAGCCCGCTGCGCGGGTTTACCTCACCCCTCAATCCCCTCTCCACACGCGGAGAGGGGACTGAGCCAGATACTTACTCCCCCTCTCCGTATATG
>JAGPFT010000317.1 GCA_018056405.1 Anaerolineae bacterium | reverse complement strand
CTTCCGAAGTTTCCAAAACTTCGGAAGTCTGATCGCCGAGTGCCCGCCCCTACAGGCCTCACCTCCTCCATCCCCCTCTCCAGCCGAGCTAGAGAGGGGGACTTGGATCGCTGGCACGGTGCTTTCCCCCTCCCTGGCTTTGCCGGGTAGGGGGCCAGGGGGAGGGGCCTTCTGCCGCACCAGACTTCCGAAGTTTTCAGAAACTTCGGAAGTCTGATCGCCGCCCGCTGCGCCTCTCCCTCTCCATCCCCCTCTCCAGCCGAGCTAGAGAGGGGGACTTTGATCGCTGAACGTGGTGCTTTCTCTCCCTGGCCTGGCCGGGGAGGGGGCCAGGGGGAGGGGCCTTCTGCCGCACCAGACTTCCGAAGTTTTCAGAAACTTCGGAAGTCTGGCGGGGGGCTATGCGATACGTCCCTACGTGATCTCATCCCTGCTACCCGCCGGGGTCGAGCGTCGGCGCGGCGGGCGGGCGCGGCGTGTTCGTCGGCAGCAGCGTCGGCGCGACGGTCGGTGCTACCTTGATCGGCGTGCGCGTGGGCTGCGGCGTGCGCATGGCGCGAGGCGTGATCGTCGCGGACGGAGTTGCGCTCGGCGTGAGCGTCAGCGTCGGCGAGGGCGTGACGGTCCTGGGGGGCGTAGGCGTCATAGACGGGGTAGCCGTCAGCGATGGTGTGTAGGTGATCGTCGGGGTGGCGGTGGGCCGGGCCTGTTCGGTCTGTGTGGCGAAGTCTGCCTGGCGCGTGGCCTCCAGGTTGAGCGCCAACGTGGCCGTTGGCACGCCGGTCGCGGGAATGTCTTCCGCATCCTCACCGCCGAAAAGCCCACCCAACGCCGCCCCGCCAAGCGCAATGACCACGACCAGCACCAGGGCCAGCCCGCCGAGGGGCGTGGCCTGGCGCAGTCGCAGCCTGGGGCGAGAAGGTTCCTCCGTCGGGGGCTGGCCGATGGTCGCGCGCACCCATTCGGCGATCAGGCGCGCGGGCAGGGCGTAGGTGTCCGCCTGGGCGACGGCCAACCCGCTGTAGCCCAGGCCGCGCAGCGCGGCGGCAAGCTGCGTCTTGTTCAGCGCGTACCCTGCGCCGAGCAGCCAGCCACGCACCGCATCGAAGGAGAACGCTTCGCCGGGCGTCTCTTCGTCCAGGCGAACCAGGGCGATCAGCGCGTAGCGCTCGTTGGGCGTCAGGTTGCGCCATAGCGGGCTGAAAATCTCGTCGGCCTGGTCGAGCACGGCGGTATGCACGGCGGTGAGATCGTGGACGGTGATCGGCCCGGCGTGATGGCGTTCCTCAGAGCGGCGGAACAGCAGCCGGCAGATCGAGTGCAACAGGAACGGGTGCCCGCCAGCCAGGGCCAGAATCGCCTCGACCGCTTCATCCTCATAATCCAGCACGCCCGCGACCGGCTCGCGTACCAGGCGCTCGGCATCGGCGCGGCTCAGCTCGCCCAGCCGGATGTGCAGGGACGGGTCGCTGAGCAGCTCGGTGCCAAGCACGCGATCCTCGTGGGTCGCATCCAGCGCGAAAACCAACGCCAGCCGTTCATAGGCGGCCAGCAGATCGGCGAAGTAGCTGAACAGGTCGCCGGGCAGCCGGCCCTCATCTATCGCGTCGAACAGCAGGTGCGCGTCGTCGAAGATCAGCAGCAGGTGACGCAGGCGCAGCGCCGACATCGCTACCGCCAGATACTCCGCCTTGAACCAGCCGCGCAAATCGGGCGGAGTGCCGTCCTCGGCGGGCGCGGGCCAGTCGGGCAGGCGGTAGGTGCTGGCCCCGGTGTCTTCGAGCGTGGTGTGAATCGCCTCGACGAGCGCGGCCAGCAGACGATCTTCGCTGGACAGGTCCAGCCCGCTCAGGCGGATAAGGCAAGGCCGGTAGCGCTCGTCAATCTGGCGCTCAAGCTGGTGCAGCAGGGCGCTTTTGCCCAGGCCCGCCCGCCCGATCAGCACCAGGCCGTGCGTCAGCGGCGCGCCGACCAGGTGTTGGCGGAAGAAGGCGAACACGTCTTCGCGCCCGACGAAGACAACCGGGCCATCGGCAGTGAAGTGGGGTTCGTAGGGGTTGGCCACGCTCATAGTTCTGCTCCCAGGGGTGCGCCCAGTTCGTGCTGTAGTGTACCCGCGAGCCAAGTCGTGGGGCAAATGGGGGCGCACAGCCTCACCCCCCGCCTCGCTGCGCTCGGCTTGCCCCCTCTCCATTCGAATGGAGAGGGGGCGGCGAGGCGCGTCAGCGCCGAGCGGGGGTGAGGCCAGGCAGCGTCTTTGCGGTTCAGGAATCTCGCCCCGTGCGCGCCGAGAATGATGTATCATGGAAGCAAGGGGGAGCTATGACGCCGACATTGGATTACGAGATGCTGCGCGAGCGCATGGTGCGCGAGCAACTTGTCGCGCGCGACATTGCCGACCCGTGCGTGTTGGAAGCGATGCGCCGCGTGCCGCGCCACGCCTTTGTCCCGGAGCCATTCCGCGCGCGCGCCTACGAGGATGGCCCGCTGCCCATTGGCAACGACCAGACGATCTCGCAGCCGTACATTGTCGCGCTGATGACGCAGATGCTCGAACTGACGCCCGATGACGTGGTGCTGGAGGTGGGCACCGGCTCCGGCTACCAGACGGCAGTGCTGTGCGAGCTGGCTCGCTTCGTCTACTCCCTGGAGCGTTACCCGGCGCTGGGTGAGCGGGCGAGCGCAGTCCTGACCGATCTCGGCTATCGCAATGTGGAGGTCTACATTGGCGATGGCAGCCAGGGGTTGCCCAACCAGGCCCCCTTCGATGCGATCATCGTCACGGCGGCGGCTCCGGTTATCCCCGGCCCCTTGCGCACGCAGCTTGCCAATGGCGGGCGCATGGTCATCCCGGTTGGCGACCGCTTCCAGCAGATGCTCCAGCGCGTGCGGCGCAATGAAGAGGCGTGGCGCGTTGAAGCGCTGATTCCGGTGATGTTCGTGCCGCTCTATGGGCGGCACGGCTTCACGCCCCCCGACGACTCGCTCGAAGAGGGGTCTGATGGAGAAACCAGGTAAACCGGTGAACAGTTCTTGGTGATTGGTTTTTGTTTGGTTTTGAGTTCTTGGTTATTGATGAAGGTGGCCCTGCTGGTTTGTTCTGCCAACAACCGATAACCAAGAACCTCCTTGCGAGCTGCCGTTAGCCCCTCACCGCGGGCCGCGTCCGCCCGTTGAGGCCGTGCAGGTACTCGCTGGCGAAGCCGCCCCCGTTCGTGGCGACGATCACACCGGATAGCTTCTGCACCTGTAGCTCACCGTAATGCCGGATGAGGCGGGCGATCTGCTTCTCCATCACGGTCAGAAACTCGTCCCAGGTGATGCCGGAAGGAAGCTGCGGTGCGCGGATGGCTCGCATACTGTTGAGGTAGTCCATCACCGGCTCGACATCGGGGAAATGCAGCGCGCTGGGCAGGTCGTAGCGGGCGACAGCGCGGAAGAAACGGGCGACCTGCGCCGGGCCGTTCTCCAGCGTGAAAGCGCGGTGGATGGGGATGAATTCCTGACGGGGATAGCCCAGCAGCGTGCAGGCGCGCCGGGCCAGAGTCTCTAGCTCCGGCATGGTCATGGCGCTGTTGGTGGCGGCGACCAGCAGCCCGCTGGGCTTGAGCACGCGCTGTAGCTCGCGCAGAGCGTCCAGCGTGTTCGGGACGTGGTACAGCATGTGATTCGCCAGCACTACGTCAAAGGTAGCATTGGCGAAAGGCAGGTGCTGCACATCCAGGTTCAGAGCAGGGATGCCCGCCGCGCTGGCCTGCTGCGCCATGCCCAACGAAAGATCGCCGGCGAGATACAGACCCTCCGGGATGCGCTCGCACACCAGGTCGCCGTAGGTACCCGGCCCGGCACCGACATCCAGCACCCAGGCGTCGCGGGGCCAGCTAATCGTGTTCACGACCCAACGCGGATAGTCCACTTTGGGCTGAGTGTACAACTCGTGGGTGCGCATCCGCACTGCCAGGTGTGTGTCTGTGGCGTAGGCGTCTTGAGTCAGAATAAGACGGTCGGTGTTGGGGTTGATCTCACCCATCGTGTATCGTGTCCAGTGTTGTGAGAGGCGGACGCGGCTTGCCGTTGCGCGGTCACCTGGCAGACTCAGGCAGCAGACGCACTGCCACCCCAAGGCTACGCTGCCAGGGGAGGCTTCTGCCAACATTACAGCTAGTTTAGCACGATTATCGCGGACTTTACGCTCTCCCCGCCGGATTTTAGATAGTTTTCACGTTTGTCGGTTTGGGGTCTACGAACGACCTGTGAGGGGCGGCTATCTGGCTGCTGGGATTGCCCCCCATCCCCCAGCCCCTTCCCCCCTTGTGATGCTGTTGGCGAATCCCCTTACGCCGGTCTCGTAGGGGCGCTGCTCTGCTGCGCCCCCGTAGGGGCGTATTGCAAATACGCCCCTACGAGATCATTTTGCCAACGGTATCCCTTGTGGGGGAAG
>JAGPFT010000316.1 GCA_018056405.1 Anaerolineae bacterium | reverse complement strand
CCCGCCGGTTCCGCCAACCCTGCTGAGCGGCGATCAGTCGCTAACGCTCACGCGGAAGAAGTACGTCGCTTCATAGCCCGTCCACGTTACGCGCACGGCCATGATGTACGAGCCAGGCTCCGGCGTGATGATGAAGAGCACAACGTTATCGCCAGGGCGATTCTCCGGCTGGCCGGTCGGGATGCCCGTGTCGGTCAGGTACTCGATACGCACCGAGGTGGGCCGCCCGCCGCCAATACGCAACTGGGCGGCGGAGCCACGCAGCAAGCCCAGACGCTCGGTCGAGCCTTCTGGCGCGGGTAGCTCCGTGCACGTCTGCTCGCCGCCCGCTGGCTGCTGGCAATACTGCAAGCCAACCGGGACGTACAGTCGCCCGGCTACCACCAGAGCCAGAGGCGGGGCAGAACCGGCGGCGCTCGTGGACGGCACAACAGGCTGCGCGGCAGCGTCTCCCTCGCGGGCCGCTGGGACTGGTACCAACACGAACTCGATCACCCCGCCTGCCTGCCAGACCTCAAGCCCGGTCAGTTCGTGGGTCTGAATCTCGTAGCCGGGCGCAAACGCGCTGACTGTGATCGTGTCTGTGTCGTGCAGGATCAGCGGCCCGATGTTGAACTGGCCCTGGAGTCCGGTCAGCGTGGAGCCGGCGCTGGCCCGCTCCGGCCAGGCCGATGATTCGTGCTCATAGCGCACCGTCGCGCCGACGACCGGCAGTGTGGTGCCCGTATCGGTCACGTGCACTGTGCCCACCAGCAACAACGCGCCCAGGTCGCCAGTGGCGACGGGCTGCGGCGTGGCTGCGGGCGTGAGGGTAGGCTCAGCAGTCTCCGGCAAGGGAGTCGCCTCGGTCGGTTGCGCGGTCTCCCCCTCGCTGACTGTTGTGGCGGTCGGGGCGGTCTCGCCCTCAGCGGCCACCTCGGTTGGCTGCGCTTCCTCAAGCGCCATCTCCGCCTCGGTCGGCTCCGGGAGCGGCGTCTCTGTGGGCGGTGGCGCGGGAGTGGCTGTCGGTTGCGGAGTGAGCGTCGGAGCGGGTGTCGGCGTGGGCAGTGGCGTCTGTGTGGGAGGCAGGGTAGGCGTCGGTGTAGGCATAACCACACCGGCGACGGCCAGCCCAAAGACATACGAGACATAGGCCGGCTGGCCTTCCACGTTGTCATACTCCGCATCCACACGCACGCGGTACAGGTTGTCCTCCAACGCGATGGGGTATTCGGCCACGCTGTCAGTACCCAGGTCGCGCACATCATCGAAGCCAAGCAGGGTCGCCGTGAAGCGGGCCGGCGTGCCCGCATCGCTGTCCAGCACGAACTGCACCGAATCGCCGGCGCTGACCGGGACATTGCGGATCGGCTGCACCAGGGCGACGGCATCCATATCGCACACCAGGTCGTCCGCCGACTCCGGCCAGCAGTAGCTGTAGACGTTCTCTTCGTAGGTCTGGTCGTTGACCTGCAAGCGGACGACCGGGCGCGCCACAGCGTCCGATCCCTCGTCGCCACACGCGGACAGCGCCAGGATCAGCGCGCCCAAGAGAATCGGGAAGAGAAAGGTTCGTGTCTTCATCGGCAATCCCCCACTGCAACGACGCGCAATACCCGTAATTGGTTCTTGGTGATTGGTTGTTGGTTATGGGTGAAGGCGGCCCGATTGTGGGTGTGTTCTACCAATAACCAACACCCCTGATCACGATGAAGAATCTATTTGGAGCTTCCATCAGTATTTGCCAGCTTTGCGCCAGAGTACCACTCTGGATGGATCAAAGGGGCCAGCGCCAGCCGGATGATCGTCTCGTAGGCGCTCTGGCGTGTCTCCAGGTCGTCGGTCAGGATGCCGATGGCCCCGTTCTGGTATTTGGTGTTGGCCCGGTTGACGAAGCGATCCATTGCCTCGCCAAGCTCCATCCCGTCGCGCACGGCGGCGGCAACCGGCGGGGGCAACAGCACGCACGAATTGCCGCCGACGCCCACCCGCCCATCGCCTGCGACCACCACACACCAGGCCGCCGTCAACAGACCGAACTCGGACTCCTGCACGCCGCCCTCCAGGCCGACGCCCAGGTCAGCGCCCGCCGCTGCCCGCGCCGCGCGAGCGCGGTTATACGCGCCGCTGCGCGTTTCCATGTCGCCCCAGGGCTGGGCGGCGACGCCGGACGGTACGTCCACTGTGACGAACGAAGCGCCGGGAAACAGCGGCGATAGCACGGCGCGCACTGCGTTACACTTGACCGGATTGGTTGACCCAATGGCGACGCGCATGGGCTGGCCCTTCCCAAGACTGTGAGCGCATTGTAGCATTGGCCCCACGAAATGACTAATCGGGCAAGCGAGCCGGGTGCACGAACAGGTTGTTGGGCATTTGCCAGAACGCCCCCATTCCCTGACCCCTTCCCCCAGCAAAGCTAGGGGAAGGGGAAAACCGCTTGCCACATCGTCCCCCCTCTAGCTCGGCTGGAGGGGGGATTGAGGGGGGAGGCCTTCAGCGAGCATTCCCCAACTCCCCCTCGCAACAGGTTGTTCGTGGACCCAAGCGAGCCGTCCAGACGCATACTGGCACAGCCTGCCAAAGGCAACCTATGAACAGTTCTGGCAAGAAGGATAGCACACGATGAATTTCGACGCTGTGACGATCATGGCCCTGGCCAGCGAGCTAGGCGCGACCCTCGTCGGCGGGCGGGTGCAGGACACGCTCGAAGCGGACGAGGACAGCATCGGCCTGGAGGTCTACGCCAATCACCAGCGGTCCTACCTGCTGCTCAGCGCCCATCAGCAGTTCGCCCGCGTTCACCTCAGCCCTGGCAGGCTGCGGCGCGGTGTGCAGACGCCATCCCCGCTGGGGCTGCTGCTGCGCCGCTACGTGGAAGGCGCGTGGATCAGCGCCGTGCGCCAGCCGCCCTGGGATCGCGTGCTCATCTTCGACCTGGAAGGCCCGCAGGGCGTCTTCTCGCTCATCGCCGAGCCGATGGAACGCCGCGCCAACGTGCTGCTGGTGCGCGACGACGGCATCATCGTCGAGTGCATCCGCCGCGTGGGGCCGCAGGAGAACCGGCTGCGCGTCAGTCTGCCGGGCAAGCCGTACCAGCCACCGCCCCCGCAGCGCCTCAAGCGCGATCCGCTGGCGCTTACCCAGACTCTGCTCGCTGACATGCTCGACAACGAGCCGGGCGCGCGGGCGCGCGAGATTCTCACCCGGCGCGTGCTGGGCATCAGCCCGCTGCTGGGCAAGGAACTTGTCTTCCGGGCGACGGGCGGGATCAACACGAAGGCCGCCGACACCAGCGCGCGGGCGCTGCTGGCGGCCATCGGCGAGCTATTCGAAGCGTTCCGCGCGGGCGCGTGGCAGCCGGGTACCACTCAGGAGGAGGGGGCTGTGACCGCCTACGCTGCTTACCCGATCATGCACCTGCCCGGCTGGACTCCGACGGGCAGCATGAGCGAAGCCGTCGCCCGCTTCTACGGGCCGCTGGTTGGGGCGGATGCCTACGCTGCCGCCAAGCGCCCGGTCGCCGAGGCCATCGCCGAGGCGCGGACGCGCGTCGCCCGGAAGCTGGAGTCGCTGCACGGCTCTCTGCAGGACGATGCCGCCTTCGAGCATCTGCGCCAGAGTGGGGAGCTGCTGCTGGCCTACCAGTACACACTGGCACCGGGCGCGCGCGAACTGCGCGCCGCCTACGACGTGGATGGCCCGGAACTGGTCATCGCCCTTGACCCGGCGCTGACGCCGCTGGAGAACGCCAAGCGCTACTTCGAGAAGTACGAGAAGGCCAAGCGCGCCCGCAGCGGCGTGCCGGAACTGGTCGCCGCCGCCGAGCAAGAACTGGCCTACCTGGATCAACTGGCGATGGACCTGGAGATGGCCCGCAACTGGCCGGACATCGCTGAGGTGCAGGAGGCGCTGCAGCGGGGCGGCTACTGGCGCGGGCCGCGCACGGCAGGGCCGCGCGGCGCGACTTCGGCCCCGCTCAAGGTGACGACCGAGTCCGGCGCGGTGATCTGGGTGGGGCGCAACGCCCGCCAGAACGACATGGTTACCTTCGACCGAGGGGGGCCGGGCGACTTGTGGCTGCACGCGCGGGGCGTGCCCGGCGCGCACGTGATCATCAAGGCGGGGGCGGGCGACGTGCCGGAGGCGGTGATCCGGCGCGCGGCGGAGATCGCGGCGTACTACAGCGCGGCGCGCAATGAGGCGCGCGCCCTGGTGGACGTGACGCGGCGCAAGTACGTGCGCAAGATCAAGGGCGGCAAGCCGGGCATGGTCACGTACCGCAACGAACAGTCGATCGAGGTTACGCCACGCCCGGAGTAGCGGCTACCCGGCAGTGATGGGTGCATTCGGATTTGGGGGCAGGTGCAGAGATCGGTTGCAGACCTCACCCCCCGGCCCCCTCTCCATATACGGAGAGGGGGAGTAAGTATCTGGCTCAGTCCCCTCTCCGCGTGTGGAGAGGGG
>JAGPFT010000315.1 GCA_018056405.1 Anaerolineae bacterium | reverse complement strand
CACGAGCAGCTCGAACCCGAACAAGCGTGGCAGCAGGTGCGCGCCCACGTAATCATCCCAGGCTCCAAGCTGACCCTGGGCGTCCAGAGTCTGGTAGATATGCTGGATGACGAAGTAGAGGAAGGTGCCGGTGCCGGTGGCGGGGTCGAGGATCAGCGTGTGGGCGTCGGCCAGGCCCGCCGGGCGGTTGAAGCGCCTCTGGAGCAGGATGTCCACGCTGCGCACGATGTAGTCAACCACCGGTTCGGGCGTGTAGTAGACGCCGCGTCGCTCGCGCAGGGCGGGGTCGTAGACGCTGAGGAAGGTCTCGTAGAAGTGGACGACCGGGTCGTGCTGGCGGGTGCTGCGCCCGAAGTCGCGCAGGATTTCGCTTGTGTCGGCGCGAGCCAGCAGTTCGGCCAGCGCATCTACCAGCCAGGCGACGCGCCGGTCGAAGTCCAGGGCAAGCTGCTGGAACATGCCGCGCAGGAAGGGGTTGGTCTCCGGCAAGTCCCAGAACGCCTCGCGCAGCGTGAACTTCTCCGGCCCGCCGGCGAAATGCATGCGCGCCGCGAAGAGGCCGTAGGCGATGGTCTGGGCGTAGAGGTCGGCGAACTGTTCGGCGCTCAGGTTGGGCAGCAGCGTGTGCTCAAAGGCTGCTTTTTGCGATTGCAGCGACGGGCTGCTGTCCAGGCTGGCCTCGATCAGGTGGCGGATTTCGCGGGTCATGGCCGCCATGCGCGTGGCGAGTTCGGCAGCACTGCGAAGGGTCGGCGTCGTTTCGAGGGCGAAGCCGCTCAGCAGGCTGGCGACGGCGGCGACTTCTTCGCGCGAGGTGCGCAGCTTGCGGTCGCGGACTTCGCCCAGGCGTGCTGTGGCGTGGTGCTCGCCTTTGACGTACCAGCGGAACTCGACGTAATCGGTGAGGATCAGGTTGGGCAGGGCGTCCCGGTAGCGCCGTAGCTGCTCCGTGCGCTCGACCCGCCGCAGGTCTTCGCCGATGTCTTTGGCCTCCACGAAACCGATGGGAGTCTGCCCTTCCAGCACAATGAAATCCGGCGCGCCGATGTCAATATGCGCGGGGTCATTGATGGCGACGAACTGGGGGTCCAACGACTCCAGGAGCGCTTTGAGGGCCGGGCGATAGGCGTGTTCTCTGGCTTCGGCGTGGGCCAGTTCGCGCGAGATGGCCTGGATGTACGTGTGCAAAGGAGCATCAGGGTTCATGAGGGCTGTCCGGTGTCTCTAGCAGGCTTGTTTTGCCCGTAAGTATACCCGGAATCACCCGGCGGGACGCCAGCCTTTCGAACTTGCGAAGTCTCCGGGGACTTCGGAAGCCTAGAGCGTGTTATGAACTCTGCGCGCTCGACGCGGCAGGCAACTCGCGATGCCCTGTGATCACCTGAACCCCACCCTGTGGTCCCTCCCCGCCAGCAGGGAGGGACTTGAGTCTGCTCCCCCTTCCCCTACACCGACAGGGCGATCAACCACTGCGCGGCGAAGTAGGTGCTGAGCACCCAGAACGGCGCGCTGCGCCACGCGCCGCGAAAACGCTCGACAGCCAGCGCCGAGTCCGACGTGACGAACAGGTATGCGCCCGCCAGGGCCAGCAGCGTCCCGTCCTGGCGCGTTTCGATCCAGCGGTTGGCGGCCTGCCAGGCCATCAGCAGGATCACCACCATATAGACGATCACCGGGCCGCGCAGCGACCCCAGGTGCGGCCACAGCCAGTGCAGCATCAGCGCGCCGTAGAGCACAAACGGGGCCAGGTACCACAGCGGGGCGGTGCCGCGCCCCTCCAGAGTGAAGGCGGCGATATAGGCCAGGTGCGCCACCAGGAAGCTGGCCAGGCCAGGCAGGAAGTGCTCCGGCAACATCAGGAAGATGTCGCCGAGCAACGAGGCGACCAGGCCGAGTGCGATCAACAACTGGTAGCGTGTGGAGATGGGGTCGTCGGCCAGCAGGGCGATGAGGAGGATGCTCGCCGTCGCCAGCGGCTTGCAGATGTACTCCAGCCGCTTCGACTGACGGTACTTGGCGGCGATGGTCAGCGCGGCACACAGGGCGACGGCGACGCTGAGCAGGGCGATGGGCAGGGTCATACGGTGTCTGCCTTCGGGGAAGGGCGGCTCATTCGGGCCAGCCGTCGGTAGCCATCTTCCACGCCTTGAACCAGGCCCACGTGCGAGCCAGCCCCTCGCGCACGGGTGTGGTCGGGGCGAAGCCGAGCAGGCGGCGCGCCTTGCTGTTGTCGCAGAAGGTGATCGGCGGGTCGCTGGGCGGCGTGGGCACGTCGCGCGTGTTGAGCGTCCGCCCGGATAGCTCCTCGATCACGTCAATGAACTCCTTCAGCGAGATCGGCGCGCCGACGCCCAGGTTGATCACTTCGTAGCCGAGCGGTCGGTCGAGCGCAGCCATCACACCGGTCACGGTGTCGTCAATATACGTCCAGTCGCGGTGAATGTCGCCGCCGTTGAAGACGGGAATCTCCGTTCCATCCAGAATCGCCTCCATGACACGCAGGGGCATCATGTCCGGGCGGCCCGCCGGCCCGTAGACGTTGAAGAAGCGCAGCGCGGTGATGTTCAGGCCGTGCAGATGGTGGTAGGTGTGGGCCAGCAATTCGGCGGCGCGCTTGCTGGCCGGGTAAGCGGCCAGGGGGCGGTCGGCGGCGTCTTCCTCGTTGAAGGGCAGGCGTTGTGTCGCGCCGTAGACTGACGAGGTGGAGGCCAGCACGAAGTTGTCGCAGCCGTGACGCCCCGCCGCGTCGAGCACGTTGAGCGTGCCATCCAGGTTGACCGCGTAGTACAGGCGCGGCTGCTTCACGCTCTCGCGCACGCCGGCCATCGCCGCCAGGTGCGCCACGCGCCGGATATCGTGCGCGGCGAAGAGTGCCTCGACCACCTCCGCGTCGCGGATGTCGCCCTCCACCATCGTGAAAGCCGGATACCGGGCCAGTTCGGCGGCGTTGGCCCGCTTGAGGGCCGGATCGTAGTAGTCGTTGAAGTTGTCCAGGGCGATCACCGTCTCGCCGCGCGCCAGCAGCGCCCGCGCCAGATGGCTGCCGATGAAGCCCGCTCCGCCCGTCACCAGGATGCTCACATGCCCGTCCTTTCGCCGGTTCGCTGCCGGCTGCGCTGTCGCTCAGGGCTGGATGAGGCCCTGCACCTCGAACGTGCCGTTGTCCACGATGAGACTCTGCTCGTACAGAAAGTAGCTGCCCGGCAACTCGTCGAAGGGCCGGATCAGCACGTCTTCGAACTGCGCCTTGACCGTCTGCACCACGAAATCCGGCGCGCCGATGCCGGCCACGTCCACCTTGGTGATGTCGAAGGTGATCTGCCCGGCAGAGTCCACCCCCGGCTCGATGAACACCTTGAGCGGCACCGTCAGGAAACGCACTTCCACTTCCCCGTAGAAGCGCATCTCGTCGTCGTCCAGCCCCACCTGCACGTTGGTGAAGGGGAAGGTGTGGCCGTGCTCCTCGGCGAAGGTCTTGCCTTCGAGGGCCATCCACGACGAGATCTCGCGCTCGTTGAACTTGAGCGCCCACCAGCCCTGGCTACGCGCCTGGGCAATCGCATCGTCAATGGCCCGGTTGAAGGCGAGGGACTCGGTGAGATTGGGGGTGAAGGCACTGGACACCGGTGCGTTGCTATCGCTGGTCGCGGCGTAGATCACCACGCAAGCAGTCAGTCCCAGGCACAGCAATGGGATCAGAATGAGCGACAGGCAGCAGCCATTACAGCCCTCGAACATCGGTCGGCTCTCCTCGCCGGGCGGTCGGCCAGACAACGGTCTGTATTGTACCATGTGTTGGGAGCGCGCGGCGGGCCAGTGCAGTACAATGGCTGCGTGCAAAGGGTGCCGGCGAACCGCCGGACACTGGGGCATAGACCTCACCTCCAGCCTCGCTGCGCTCGGCTTGCCCCCTCCAACATGGAGAGGGGACGGCGAGGCCCGCGTCAGCAGGCCGAGCGGGGGTGAGGTAAACCTGGGCGCAGCAGAGCAACGCCCCTACCTGACAGGTTTTGCGCGCACCCAGTATAATCTCTGGCGTCTGCTGGACTCGCCTGGGGAGAGAACTATGCCGGTCATTGTATCGCCGGACGAAATCAGCGCGCTCAACGCCCGCTTTGCAGGTGCCGACCCCGCCACCGTGCTCGAATGGGCAGGGGAGCGCTTCATGCCGCGCCTGGCTGTCACGTCTTCCTTCCAGACGCAAAGCGTGCCCCTGTTGCACCTGATCAGCCAGGTGTGCCCGCAGGTGCCGGTGCTCTTCCTGGACACGGGCTATCATTTCCCAGAGACGCTGGCCTTCCGCGATGAGTTGATCGCCCGATTCGGCCTGACTGTGCACATCGTGCGCCCGGACCCGGAACAGGCGGTAGCGCGGCAGGAATCGCTCTATCGCCGCGATCCAGACCTGTGCTGCTACGTGCGCAAGGTCGTGCCCATGCAGCGCGCC
>JAGPFT010000006.1 GCA_018056405.1 Anaerolineae bacterium | reverse complement strand
ATCGGCCTGTTCACAGCGATGGACCAGATCAGCCTCACGCCGGGCATCATCACGGCAGGGTGGCAGTCCGTCCTCTTCAGCTTCGGGGCAGACTGGCATGATGCAAACAACACAATCATCGGTGTGGCCAACACGCCCGAGGCCGCTGCCGCCGCGCAGTACTACCAGGACCTGTACAAGTGCTGTTCGGCGCTCGGCGCGGCGGATGCAGACTATTCAGCCATCCTCCGAACCTACTCAAAGGGCCAGATCGCCATGGCCATGATGTACTTTGGCTTTGCCTCCCTTTTCAGCGATCCGGCGACCAATCCCTATGCTGATGTGACGGGCTTCTTCGTGAACCCGCGTGGCGCTGATGGCCAGCGCTATGCCGTGCTCGGCGGTCAGGGTGTGAGCATAATCTCCTTCACGGGTCCCGAACGCCAGGCGGCCTCGCTGGACTTCGTGCGCTGGCTGGCCCGCGAAGATATACAGGCAGAGTGGGCAGCGCTGACCGGCACGACCTGCAACACCAACGTGTTGGAGTCGGAGGAGTTCCTGAGCAGCTCGCCCATCCATGCTGCTTACGCTGAATCGCTCCCCCATGTGAGGGACTTCTGGAACGTCCCGGAATTCGACAAGCTGCTCGGAATCTCGCAGAAGCAGCTTCACAACTTCGTGATTGAGCGAACCGATCCGGCCCAGAAGGTTGTGGATAACATCGCCCAGTTTCAGGATCAGATTCTGCAGGCAGCGGGGGCCACTTCTCACTAGAGGTTGCCCCTGCGTGAGCCGAACACGAGATGGGGCCTCTTCAATGCCCAGGTCACCTGGGTGCGACAGCACTGTGTCGGGAGCAGCGCCATGAATCGCCGGTCATTTCTCAGGGGGAGCTTACTCATCGGAGCAGGTCTGGCCCTGGGCCAGCCTCGAGCAGCGCCGACGTTGGCCCGTGCACAGGCATCTGCTTGCGACGCTCAGAGTGAAAGGCGAGCAGGCGTGAGACGCGCTCGCGCAGGTCTCGTGCGGCAGGTTCATGACCCGTGCATCATCAAGGAAGGGGACACCTACCACCTGTTCTGTACCGGTCCACGCATCTTGTGGCGCACGTCGAGGGACCTGGAGAACTGGGAACTGCGTGGGAATGTCTTCAGCGCCTTCCCTGCCTGGGCGCGTGAGGCAATTCCGCGCGCGGACAGCCTGTGGGCGCCGGACATCTCGTACTACAACGGCAGGTTCCATCTCTACTATGCTGTTTCGACCTTTGGCAGCAACCGCTCGTGTATCGGCCTGGCAACCAACGCCACTCTCGATTCACAGTTACCTGACTATCAATGGGTTGACGAAGGCAAGGTCATTGAATCCAACCTGACGGACGACTGGAACGCGATTGATCCCAACCTGATCCTCGACGAAGACGGACAGCCCTGGCTGGCCTGGGGCAGTTTCTGGACTGGCATCAAGATGCGGCGGGTTGAGCCGGGCACAGGCAAACTCTCAAGCGACGATACCAGGCTCTATTCGCTGGCCAGGCGGGACCTGGTTCCAGGCACGTCAGGGGCCATCGAAGCTCCGTTCTTGATCAGGCGTCAGGGGTACTACTACCTCTTCGTCTCATTCGATTTCTGCTGCAAAGGGGCGCTGAGCACCTACAAGATCATGGTAGGACGCGCCGAGAAGGTGATCGGCCCCTACTACGACCGCGATGGCCAGGCAATGTTAGAAGGCGGCGGCACCCTGGTGTTGGAGGGAGACGACCGCTGGCGCGGCCCCGGACATAACGCTGTCTTGCAGGAGCCTGGTGGCGACCTGTTGGTGTTCCACGCTTACGACGCCAAAGCGGCCGGCATGCCCACACTGCGCATTTCGCCGATCACCTGGGACGCCGAAGGCTGGCCGCACGCCAGCCTGTGATCGTCAAGGAAAGGAAGTGCTAGTGCACGTTGGCGGAAGTCCACCAATGGCTGTTCGATGGTTTACCCCACCCTAAATCCCTCCCCGCCAGCAGGGAGGGACTTGAGTCTGCTCCCCCTTTCTCCGCCAGCGGGGAAAGGGGGCGGGGGGATAGGGGTCAATCAGGCCGAACCGCGTACCTATTTCCGCCCTAGTGGACCAGGAGGAACAATGGAGAACAGCGCTGTGGCTCGCCTGCTGAGACGAGGCTGCTGCCGGTTGTCGCTCATTCTGTTGATCACCATCGCAGCCGCCCTATCCGGCGCGAGCGCCTACGGTCAGGCATCCTCATCCCCGGCAAAGAAGGAACATCCAATGAGACATCCGTCAGGTCTGGAGCAGATCGTCAATCCCCTCATAGAACAGCGGGCAGACCCCTGGATCTACAAGCACACAGACGGTTACTACTACTTTACCGCCTCCGTCCCGGAATATGACCGGATTGAGGTGAGGCGAGCCACAACCATCCAGGGCTTGAGCACGGCATCACCAGCGGTCGTGTGGACGAAACACCCGCGTGGAGCCATGAGCTATCATATCTGGGCTCCAGAGATCCACCCCATTGACGGCAAGTGGTACATTTACTTCGCTGCCGGGAAGATTGACGCACCCTTTGACCACCGTATCTACGTTCTTGAGTGTGCGTCGGCCAATCCTTTAGAGGGAGCGTGGGTCGAGAAAGGGCAGATCAAGACTAACTGGGAGTCCTTCTCTCTTGACGCCACCACATTCGAGCACGAGGGAACCAGGTACCTGGTCTGGGCGCAGCGCGATCCCAGAATCTTCGGCAACAGCAACCTCTACATCGCGGCTATGAGCAACCCCTGGACGATCTCCGGCTCTCAGGTGCTCCTCTCAAAGCCGAGCTACGACTGGGAGAGGCGAGGATTCTGGGTCAATGAAGGCGCGGCTGTCCTGAAACGCAACGGGCGCATCTTCATCACCTACTCGGCCAGCGCCACCGACGCCAGTTATGCGATGGGCTTGCTGACCGCCGCAGATACCAGTGACCTGCTGAACCCGGATTCGTGGAGCAAATCGCCTGAGCCGATCTTCAGGACGAATAGCGCCACGAGTCAGTATGGGCCGGGCCACAACTCGTTCACGATTTCCCCTGATGGAGATGACTTGCTCGTTTACCATGCCCGCAATTACGAGGACATCAAAGGCGATCCTCTCTATGATCCTAACCGCCATACGCGCGTCCAGAAGCTCTACTGGAACAGCGATGGCACTCCTGACTTCGGCATCCCGGTTCCGGATGGCCCACTTCCTATGCGGTTCAAGTCCTACAGCCTGGAGGCGCACTTCATCTTTCACGATGAGAACCGGGCGACGCTCAACGACGACATCACCCATGTGGAGTTCTCCCAGTTCAGAGTCGTAGCGGGACTGGCGGATGCGGGGGCGATCTCGTTGGAGTCTGTGGATCGCCCTGGCAGCTACCTGCGTCACCGCGACGGAGCGATCTGGCTGGACGCAGACGACGGGTCTGAGACGTTCGCGGCGGATGCTACCTGGTGGCAGCGGCCAGGGTTGGCCGACAGCGATCTGATCTCCTTTGAGTCCTACAACGTTGCCGGGCAGTACATCCGGCGGCAAGATAACATGCTGTCTCTCAGGGCGATCTCAACCAATGCTGACGCCGCTGACGCAACGTTCGAGGAGGAGTTCTGAACGTGCTGCTGGGCGTCAGGCACGGAGGGGGGCGGACAGGTTTGAGAGGATGCGCGTCGTAGCAGATTGAACCGACCTGGAAGCAAAAGGGACAGTGCTCGCGCGGCTCTATACTTGCACAATGGCTATCAGGACCGTGAACACAGTCGAGCGGCAGGCGGCCATTGTGTCCATCGCACCACATCAGACATTACGGTAGTCTGTCAGTTTCACCTAGCGCTTCGAGTCGTCCTAATCTGAAAGCAACATTGACCTCTGCGCCAGGCGGCAGCCCTACACCATGCGCATGGCCATCTGCGGGCTGAGCAGGTAGGGCGGCAGATAGGCCGGGATGTTGCTGAAGGGCAGCACTTCCGGCTTCAGGTGAATGCCCAGGGCGCTGCTCATGAACGCGCGCCGCTGTTGGATGCGTCCCCACGCCTCCGGGTACTTCTGTGCGAACTCCGCGCGCAGGGCGTCGTCGGCCAGCGCGATGCCGTCCTCGATATTCGTGGTGAAGTAGGGCGTGCCCGTCGCCGGAATCACGTCCACCTGCAGGGCCATGCCAGACTGCAGCGCGATGTCCGAACCGGCGTCAATGGGCGAATGCACCCATTCGTCCAGGTGGATCAGGTGGCCTGGGTTGAGGGCGATGCCGAAGAAGGAGTCGCCCAGCCTCTGGTGGATGATGTCATACAATTCGCCGCCCTTCACGCCGATCCCTATGCGCTCGTACCAGGCAGCAATGGCGCCGAAGTAGGGTGCGACCAGTTTTTCCACATAGTCCTGGATGCCGACGGGCAGCTCGCTCGCTTTGCGCACCACGAAGCCGGCGCGGGAGCTAAGCCCACCCCACAACCCTAGCGCCACCGTGAATGGCTCGCCCTGCCCGATGACGCGCAGAGAGGGACTGGGCAGGCCGTAGCTGGCGCGCGGGCCGCTGGACAGCATGACGTGGGCCGACAGAGGAGTCCCGTTCAGGCCCATCAACTGCACCGCTTCGAACTCGGTCATGCCTGGCTTGAGGCCGAAGATGACATTGCGCACGGCTTGCGAAGCGAACGTAGCGCGGAACTCGAAGACTGCGAGCTGGTCCACGTCGTTGATCGCGCGCAGCCCGTCCACCGGGTTCATGAACAGGGATGTGGCATTGGTGACCGCCGCTGGGTCGCCCGCGATCTCGCGCAGCGTGTCGGCGATGTAGGACGGAATCTCCAGGCACGTCTGGGGCGAATCCGACTCGCGTCCGTCGAAGTACTTCCAGCCCACCACCCCCACGCGGCTACCTCGCTGAATGCCTTCATCCCGCAAAATCTGCTCCAGGCGCGGGCTACGGTCGCGCGGCTGAGCCAGCAGGCTGAAGCTCTGGTACAGCACACGCCTGACCGGCAGAGAGCAAAGTTCAGCATAGCCCCAACCCTCGTTGCCGACCAGCAGGGCGGGCTGCTGGTCGCCGGCGACGATCAGCAGGGCTTCCTCGAAGCGGGGGTCATAGCCGGTGAGATAGGCTATGTTGGCGAAGTGCTCGCGGTCGCCATAGACGACCAGCACATTCAGGCCGGCGGCCTGGGCGCGATCCCAGGCTGCTTTGAGGCGTGCGGCATAGGTGGAGGCGGGGATAGACGGCTCGACGGTGGGTAGGCCGAAGTCAGGCAGCGCGAGGGGGGCGAGTTCAACTGTGCTCATCAGACAATCCTTTATCGTGTATCGTGAAGCCAGCCAGGGCAGACGCCCTGTGGCCGGCGAGTGTGCTCATCGGGGTGGCAGGAGATCGTTTCAGCGCAGCGCCCGGACGCTTTTTCGCTCGACGAGCGTCGGATACAGCACCCGCTGGTGGCGGGGAGCCTCCGGATTCTGGATGATCTCCAGCAGGTACTCGACGCTCTGCTTCCCTAACTCGTCATAGTCCTCCCTGATGGTGGTCAGAGGAGGGCAGAAGTAGGCTCCTTCGGGAATGTCATCAAAGCCTATGATGGAAATGTCATCCGGGACGCACAACCCGCGCTCTTGCAGCGCGGCCATCACACCCAGCGCCATCTGGTCGTTGCCGCAGAAGACGGCGCTGAACGGCGCGCTGCTATCGAGCAATTGCTGCATGGCCTTGAAGCCGCTGGCTGGCGTCCAATCGCCTTCCAGGCTTACGCCCGGTGTCAGACCGTTAGCGCGCAGGGTGTCGAGCCAGGCCTTGTGCCGTGTCCGCGAGGCGTGCCACCGAAACGGCCCGCTGATCTCGGCGATGGCCGTGTGCCCCTGGTCAATCAGGTATTGGGTCGCCAGCTTGCCGCCGCAGTACTGGTCGGTGAGCACAGAGGCCGTCTGAGCACCTAGCTCACGGTTGATTTCAATATAGGGAAATCCTGTGCAAGCCTGGATCAGGCGCTTGTAGAACTCATTCTGTACGAACGCGAAGAAGATGACCCCGTCCACAACCCGACCCTGCACGTTACCCAGCACATACGAGATACGTTCGGGGTCTGTACCCTCCAGGCTGGACAGCATTAGCTTGTAGCCCTTCGCCTGGGCTGCGCGCTCGATACTGCGGATAAGCTGGGCCTGGCCGTAGTATTCGATATACGCAACGATCACTTCGAGGATATGGCCCTGCTTGCCGCGCAACGAGCGGGCCATCTGGTTGGGACTGTAGCCAAGCTGGTCAATCGCTTGCAGCACCCGGCGGCGAGCCTTGCTTGAAACGTGCGGACTCTCGTTGATCACCCGCGATACAGTCTGGCGCGAGACTCCGGCGAGTTCGGCGACATCGAGAAGGGTAGCGCGCTTGGGTGACAAAGAAGGCATCCTGCTTCTCCGTTGAGTGAACGTTAACATCTAGGGTGACAAATGGCACACAGGCACTTGTTCTCACCAGGGTTACATGGAGTAACCTGACCAGGCCTCTCGCACAGGCTACTTGACACAGCCACCAGAAACGTGCTACACTGCAATTGTGAACGTTCCCAATTATACACAAATTTCCCGTCAAAGTCAATGAGCGTGCTTGGACCTGCTGTGCGTGGATGGCTGGGCATCAAGGTGGGCATACCCTCTGCCTGCGCCTGGCTCTCAACTTTCGGATCGGTGCGCCGCCCCAATAGCTCGTATACACAAACTGACTTACGCGCTGACATTATTGTAGGCGTTTGTCCTCTTCTTGCATAGTATGACCGGGACCTGGTTCGCTCTGACTGCCTAACTGGCAGTGCGCTCAGCCGGTAACGACGACGTTGGGGATAGCTGAGCCATCAGCCCACAGAAAGGAGGAACGTCCCTTCAGTCCTGAATTTCCATCTCTCTGTACTTCCCACTTTGATCGCTCAGCCTGCTCTCGTTACTTTCGTGATAAGGAGACCTCCCAATGCTTAAGAAGTTGTGCTCTGTATTGTTGGTGGTCATGCTCGTTGCCATCGCCGGCCAGTCCGTCCTGCACGCCCAGGAGCCGGTCACCATCACCTGGCTGGAATGGTGGGAGCCTGAATACGGCAAGGACGTCATGAACGAGTTGACCAGCCGCTTTGAGGCGCAGACGGGCATCCATGTTGAGCGCACGACGGTGCCCTGGACCAACATGTACGACCTCCTGCTGACAAATGCCCAGGCCGGCACGGCCACCTACGACGTGCTGGGCATGGAAGCCTGCTGCTTCCTGACCGGTATTGACAAGCTGGGCGGGCTAGAAGACCTGACACCCTACCTGGAGCGCGACGCCGAGTTTGCCTCGACGCTGACCGGCATGACACCCGTCTACTGGCGCGGTACGATCCCGGAGCTTAACTGGTACATCTTCCCGTATTCGTATGTCTACAACGTCAGAGTGTTCGAGGAAGCCGGCGTAGAACCCCCAACAAGCTGGGCGGAGATGGTTGAGGTGACGAAGCAGATCAGCGAGGCGGGAGTCGTGGATTACGCTTTCGGCGAGGGCTTCGCGGGCGACATCCATCACGTCACCTACTACCTATTCGGTTCGCGTCTGGCCCAGCTTGGCGGGCGTATGCTCGACGAGAATGGCCGAGCTGTCTTCAACTCGCCAGAGGGGGTGGCCGCGCTGCAATCGTGGAAAGACTTCTATGACATGGGCCTGTTCATGCCGGGTGCCATCGGCATGATGACTGCCGACGCGCGTGAAGCTTTGGCCGCCGAAACGACCGCCGCCATGTACGATGGCCCCTTTGCCCAGGTGATCGCTTCGCAGATCAACCCGGACATCCGGCTGGCCTTTGCGCCCGCCTGGAACGATGTGACCGGCGGTTATGTCTGGGCGGGCAGCGGTCTGTCCATCTCCTCGAATTCCCGGCACAAGGAAGAGGCCTGGGAGTTCGTCAAGTTCCTTCTTAGCGAGGAAATCAGCGTATGGCTGACCGAGAAGAACTCCATCCCCTATGCGACCAACGCAGCAGTTGCGTTGCTCGAAGAGTCGGAAGACCCCATCCTCCGCGAGATTCCGGCGATGCTGAACCAGGACCCGGAGCACAACTTCCAGTTGAACCCCATTCCTGAACAAGAGTCCCTGCACCGCGAGTTTGTCGCCATGTTCCAGGAAGTAATGGCCGGCAATCTCGACCCACAGGAAGGGCTGGATCGCGTCGCAGCGATGTGGAACGAAGTGATTGACGCCCAGTAATCTCAGAGCTGAGCAAGCGGGGCCTCTGGTCAAGTCGCCAGAGGCCCCCTGATTTAATCAAGTGTGGACTGAAGCGCGCAGATGGTTTTTGGCAGAGATGAGGGCTATCGCCCGGTGTTGTCTGAACTGAAGCGCCCTTGCCTGTAACCGGAGAACACACCTGATGAACCCCAGGCAGCCCCTCACGTCGCCCTCAGACCCGGACGGGACAGTGGCTCGACGAGCAATCGCCCCTTTCAGCCCGCGTTGGCAGCTACCACGCCAAAGCATCGGCTACCTGTTTATTGCCCCGGCCATTATCTTCCTGCTGCTGGTAGTCGCCTATCCGATCTTCACCACCGTCCGCATGAGCGTGCTTGAGCGCAACTACCGTGAGAAGACAACAACTTTTGTGGGCCTCGACCACTACGAGAAAGCCCTCGAAGACAAGATTTTCTGGGACAGTTTGCAGAACACGGTCACGTACACGGTTGGCTCGGTTGTATTTCACATTCTCATCGGCGGTTTCTTCGCCCTGCTGTTAAACGAAAACTGGGGGAGCAGCGCATTCCGCAACCTGCTGCGCGGGCTGCTCATCTTGCCCTGGCTGTTCTCGATGGCCGCCTCAGCCCTGATCTGGTCGCTGCTTTACCAGGCCATCAGTCCACTGAATTACCTGATCACCGAGATCGGGCTTAGCTCGGAGCCGATCGCTTTTCTGGGCGATCCGGATATTGCCCTATGGTCGCTGGTGGTCGTCAATGTCTGGAAATACTTCCCCTTCTATATGATCATGATCCTGGGTGGGCTGCAATCTATCCCTCCCGATCTGTACGACGCAGCGCACGTAGACGGCGCAGGGCGGCTGCAACGCTTCCGCTTCGTTACACTGCCCTTGTTGCGCCCCGTGCTGATCTCGCTGATTACCATTGACTTCATTACCACATTTGGCGTGTTCGATATTGTCAAGCTGATGACCAACGGAGGCCCCTTCCGCGCCACCCAGACAGCGGCATTCTATGTCTGGCAGAAGGGTCTGCGCGATGTCAACTTCGGCTATGGATCGGCTATGAGCGTGATTATGCTGATCATCGTGGGAATCTTCACGCTGATCTATTTGCGTGTCACTCAGCGGCAGGCAGTCTATGGTGACAAGTCTACGGCGATTTAGGGGGCGGATCAAGCCCTGGAACGTGTTCCTGGCGGCGCTGACCATCGCCGGGGCGAGCGTGATTCTCTTCCCGATCGTCTGGATGGTCTTCGCTTCGATCCGGCCCACCGCCGAGACGCTCAGCAGCCCCCCTGTCTGGGTGCCAAAGAACATCACCTTCAGGGCCTACCACAGCCTGCTGACCGACTCCAAGCAGCTTCGCTACTTCCTCAACAGCTACATAATCGCCTTCAGCACGGCTGGCATCAGCGTGGTACTTGGCTCCCTGGCGGCCTATGGTTTCTCGCGCTTTCGGATCGCTGGCGCGCGCCTGCTGCTCACGCTCATCTTCTCGCTGCAAATGCTGCCGAGTGTCTCGCTGATCATCCCGTTCTTCGATATGTCGCTGGCGCTGGGCATCCACAACACACGGCTGGCGCTCATCCTGGCTGATACGGCTTTTGCGCTGCCGATCTCGCTGTGGATTCTCAAGTCCTACCTGGATAGCATCCCGGTTGACCTGGAAGAAGCGGCTATGGTGGATGGCTGCACGCGGCTGCACGCCCTGCTGCGAGTCGTGCTGCCGTTGGCGCTGCCAGGCTTGATCGGGACGGGTACTTTCGCCTTCCTATGGGCGTGGAACGAGTTCATGTTCGCCGTCGTGCTGACAACCGGCCCGGACGCGGCCCCTTTGACCATCGCCATTTCGCTCTTTTTCACGCAGTATGGCCGCGACTGGAGTTCGATCATGGCTCTGAACGTCATCGCCACACTACCGCTGATGCTGCTCTTTGTCTTCTTGCAGCGCTGGGTGGTGCAAGGCATGACCGCCGGCGCTGTGAAGTGAGTTTGCCGTGCCGCGCGGGCACGGTGACGCTGCTCATCCCGAAGGAGAAGATAACGTGCGCATCGCAATTGCGGGTGTTTCGGTGGAGAACCTCGCCCAGTCACCCCTGTTCACAGACCACGAGCACATGCAAATCTATCGTGGGCCAGAACTGCTTGAGAAGACTCTATGGTTAATTCGGGGAATGGTGGCCCGCCTGCGCGAAGCCGCCGACGTAGAGATCTGCCCCTTGCTATGGGCGACAGCGCTGCCCGGCGGCCCATTGACGTATGAGGTGTATCAGGCGATCAAGCAGGAGACGCTGGCCATGATCGCAGCGCAGGGGCCATTCGACGGTGTGTTGCTGGCCAATCACGGCGCGCTCGAAGCCAAAGGGCTGGCGACTTCGGCGGACAGCGACTTCATCATGGCTGTGCGGCAGGCCATCGGCCCGGATACGCCTTTGGGCGTCGCCTTCGATCTGCACGGCAACCTGACGCCGGAGATCATCCAGGCGGGAACTGTCTTCAGCGCCCTACGCACTGCGCCGCACCGCGATGACCCAGAGACTGGCTACAGGGTAGCCGATCAACTGCTGCGCGTGATCGAGCGCGACCTAGAGCCGCAGACGGCGCTAGTGCGCGTCCCCATCCTAGCTATTGGTGAAGCGACCGTAACGACCTATGAGCCGATGAAGAGTCTGTATGCGTCGCTGCCGGAGCTTGATCAACAGCCAGGTGTCATGCAGTCAATCATCATGGTAGGCTTTGCTTTCAATGACAAACCCTGGGTGAGGATGTCCACCCTGGTGACGACCGAAGATGACCCGGCGCTGGCCCAAAGACTGGCGCAAGACCTGGCCCGCAAGGTATGGGACGCCCGGCATGGCTACACGTACAAGATGGAGACGGCTGGAGTGATCGAGGGGCTGGCGCGCGCTGTTGAGGGAAGCGCCTTTCCCATCTATCTCTCAGATGCCGGCGACAACACCACTGCCGGCGCTCCCGGCGATCTGACTGTTGTGTTGCAAGAGGCGCTGGCATTGGGCATCAAGGACGCCGTTTTTGCCGGAATCACCGCCCCGCAGACCCTCCGGCGCTGCCGGGAAGCGGGTGTTGGCGCGCAGATCGAGATCGTGCTGGGAGCCGAGCACATCTCCGCGCCACACAAGACCATGACGGTAAAGGCTACCGTTGAGGGTTTGGGCGATGTGCTGGAACTGGAAGGCTTTCAGCCTTACCGTACCACAGAAGGCGCGTGGGCGCGCGTGAATATCGGGGGAGTGCTGGCAACATTCCACGAGCTGCCCATCGGCATTACGACCCCCCACCACTTTATCGGCATGGGCATCAACCCTGTCACCCACCGTCTCTACGTCGTCAAAGAGGGATATTTGCATCCTCAGCTTGAGGATATCGCCAGGCGGCACATCATGCTGTACAGCCCCGGTCTGACCCCGCTCGACCTGCGCCAGATACCCTGGCAGCATGTGCTGCGTCCCATCTTTCCGCTGGACCCAGAGATGACCTGGCAGCCCTAGACAGAGCGAATCGGGAGATGGGCAGCAGGCTGAGGAATGCGGCTTCGCGGCGCCCTTAGCCACCAGGTCAGTGATCTTGCAGCGCTTGCGCTAATTAAGGTGGCGCGAGTCTGTCAACCCACTTCAGGCAAGCCGCATGATTCTGAGCGTGCCTGATGCCCTGCCACCGCGCCGCTGGGGCAGCCTGAGGTTGGCTCTCGGTACTGGGCTGAGCCACGTGCCGCGCCCATTTCTCCCCCTCATATAGCTTCCGATTACTAAAGCAAATCAGAACCAATCCTCACCTGCGTCAGATGTTCTAACCCTTATCCGTTAGCACATAGACCAGGCTTTCTTCTCAGCAATCTTCAGCGCAAGGCCGCATTCCATGATAAGATAAGCGTGCACGAACAAGAGTTCGGTTGACGCGCGATGGACCCTCCCTAGCCCCCTTACCACTTCGACGAGCAGCTCGCCCAGGGCGCAAACGGCGTGCACAGAGGGTGCTGCACTGCCCGCCCTAATGCCCCATCAGGAGTTCTCCATGGCTTCATTAACTGATTCCCGCAAGCTTGCGCTGCACTCGCCCGCCAACAGCGAGCTGGCAGCGCACGATGCGCCTGGTCTGGCTCTGGCGGGTCAGGTTGCCAACCGGCAAGCCGCGCAAGGGGTCTTCGCCGACTACCTCTCGCGCAAGGCGGACAACACCATCCGCCGCCAGGCGGCTGACCCGGCGCGCTTCGCCGAGTTCCTCAACCAGCGGGTGCGCGTGTTGGGCGAGGTAGTGGGTCTGGAAGGGCTGCGCGCCCACGACTGCCGCCACTCCTGGGCGACGTGCTGGGCGCGCAAGGTGGCTGTGCTGCGCCTGCAGGAGGCGGGCGGCTGGAGCAGCCTGGCCATGCCTCGCTGCTATGTGGAAGACAGCGAGATCGCCAATGAGGGGATGGCGTGAATGGGCGAGTCCCGTAGCATCACAAGTGCGATCAGGCTCATAATGTGCGACGCTGCTTTGTCTGTTGTGACATCTACCTGCTCGACGGCTCCTTCGCATCAACCCTGCCAGATTCTGCCGCGGAATTGAGGGCAGAAGACGAAGACAGTGGCATTGACCCGATCGATCGCGACCCTCTGATTTGTCCATATGCGCTGCGGTGTGTATTCTGGCAAGAATCGCTCACGTGAAGTACACCAGGTGCTTGAACTGCGGCATAGCTCAGATGCCGGCATCGGCACCTGCCATAAGTGCCTCGCCGAAACAGGGACTAATCGTCTCAAACAGGAGATTGTGCTGTGCAATCAGTCGCCACCTCTGGAGAGCAAAAACGTTCCATCTTCGGAAGCCATGAGAAGTTTGTGTTTCGCCAAGGATGGCTGAAAAAGGGACTGGACCTGACAACCGAGGACCCTACTATCTTCACTCGTAGCGATGCGCTGATAAGGTTGGGGGTCGGCAAGAACATGGTTCGTTCCATACGGCATTGGTGCTTGGCCACCGGAGTCTTGGAGCCTCTGCCCTCTGGCCCCAAAGCAGCCCTCCAACCCACCTCTCTAGGAAGACTGCTGCTTGATACCAGGGGGGCGGACCCCTATCTTGAAGACGTGGGAACGCTGTGGCTTCTCCACTGGCAGTTAGTTTCAGGTGCGTACAGCTATGTCTGGGAGCTTGTATTCACTACGTTTCTAGAGCGTGAATTCACGCGACAGCGCCTGGCCGAGTTTGTCAGTCGGCAGTTCGACCGGGATGGCATTCGTACTACGTCACAGATGGTCGAGCGAGAGGTTGATGTCTGCCTGCGAACATATGTCCCCGCAAAAGCCAGAAGCAGTGCGTCCTCTGAGGAGGGGCTGGACTGCCCGTTAGCAGAACTGGGTCTGATCCGTTCCAGCAGAGAGGAGCGCGTCTACACCTTCATGATCGGCCCCAAGCCTCTGTTGCCGGCAGAGATATTTGGCTACGCTCTCCTTCAGTTTTTGCCTCAGATCGCCCAGCACAGGCGAACAGTTGCCGTGGACGAGTGTCTCTACCATCCTGGCAGTCCCGGACAGGCCTTCAAACTCGACGAAAACAGTGTGGTGAGTTATCTGGAAGCTCTGGAAGAAAAGATGTCGGGAAACATCCGCCTCCAAGAGACAGCCGGGCTTCGACAGCTCTACTTGCACAGCCTGGCTCTCGACAATATGCCTGAACGCGCCTTAGCCCTGTTGCGAACCTATTATGAATAAGGACATTCCTTCTGCACTCGCATCCGTTGTAGAGATTCAGCAGGCGGCCATCCGCGCTATCCGCCTGGAGAGCGACCTGCACCATGCGGGTCTGGCCGAGGGCTATGTGCTCACTTCTCAGGCACTCGCTTGTCTGGGGCGTATCGTTTCAGGCCTCGACGAGAAGCGTCCAGCGCGCGCCTGGACGCTGACTGGCCCCTATGGGTCGGGCAAGTCGTACTTCGGTTTGTTCCTGCTGAATCTGTTGGGCAAGACTCAGGCCGATCACGCAACAACCATGCGCGCGCTAGAGCAAGCTGACCCTGTGCTGGCGCGCGAAGTGCATGAAGCGCAGCTAGATGGAAGCCGGGGGTTTTTCCCTATCCCGATTACCGGCTATCGCGCGCCCTTGCAGGAGTGTCTGAGCGAGGGGCTGGCCCATGCACTGCGACACCTGGAAGCCGAAGGCATCGCTGCTGAGAGTCTGGCAGACGTGGAACCGGAACGCTCCCCAGAAACCAGCCGGGCCTTTGTGCATAGGTTGTCCCGGCTGTTGCAGCTTGTCGTTGACAAGGGTTATCGTGGCATTGTGCTGATCATTGATGAGCTGGGCAAGCCGCTCGAATTCGCCGCTGCACATCCTGAAGAAGCAGACGTTTACTTGCTCCAGGAGCTTGCTGAGTTGGCGAATCGCAGTGCCAATACCCCGCTTGCCATAGTCGGCATACTCCACCAGGCATTTGAACGCTATGCGGTTCTCCTGGACAGCCTGACCCAGCAAGAATGGGCAAAAGTCCAGGGTCGTTTCGAGGACATTCCCTTCCAGGAACCCCCCATTCAGCAGCTTCATCTGCTGGCACGTGCCATCATCTGCCAGGATGAGGCGCTAAGGGGTATAGAGACTGTGCTCCGAGACCAGGCTCGACGTGCAGTTGCCAGCGGATGGTGCCCGCCTGGAATGCAGGAGGCGGACTTCCTGGAGCTTGCCCTCAGCACATACCCTCTGCATCCGACGACACTGGTGGCCTTACCCCTGGTCTTCCGGCGTCTGGCCCAGAACGAGCGATCAGTCTTCGCCTATCTCGCATCGCATGAGCCGAAAGGATTTCAGGAGTTCCTTCAGCAGCACGAAATGCCTGCCTTTGTCTCCCTGGCTGATCTGTTCGACTATGTAGCCGCTAATTTCCAGGGGCGTCTGTATGCGTCGGGACGCGGGCGAGTTCTGGCGGAGACGCTTGATCGCCTGAATAGCACATCTTTGCTCACGCCATTGGAGGGTGCTCTGCTCAAAAGTGTTGGCTTGATCAACTGGCTTGGTGAAACCAGCCATCTACGAGCGACGGAGGAAGCGCTAATAGCGGCCCTGAGTGGCCTGGGCTACCGCGAGGGCGAGGTTCGCCAGGCGCTGGAAACGCTGCGCCAGCGTTCGATGGTCGTATATCGGCGTTTCAATCACTCGTATGTCATCTGGCAGGGCAGCGACGTGGACATCGAGGACCGTTTGCAGCAGGCCCACCAGCATTTGGGCGGAGCTTTCAGTCCTGTGGAGATGCTGCACAAGTACCTGCCTCCACGCCCGCTCGTGGCTCGCCGCCACAGCTACGACAGTGGCACAGTGCGCTACTTCGAGGTTCGCTACGCGGACAAGCACACCGACCGCCAGGACTTGCTCCGCCAGCCCGACGAAGCGAGCGGGATTGTGGTTCTCTGCCTGCCACTGACCACGGCAGACGAGCGCGAGTTCGTCGAATGGGCGCAGAGCGCTTCGTTGCAGTCGCGGGAGGACGTGGTGATCGGCATAGCGCATCCGGTCCCGCGCCTCACAGAGCTGTTACACGAGCTGCGTGCGCTGCAATGGGTCTATGAACACACGCCGGAACTGCGCGATGACACCGTTGCGCGTCAGGAGTGGCGCGCCCGTGTGAACGCAGTGGAGGCTTTGGTGCAGCAATACCTGGATGAGGCGTTTGGCCCGCATCAGTTGGCCCGTCCAGCGACCTGCCACTGGTATCACCGGGGCGTGGACGTTTCGCAGCACCTGGGCAGAAACCTGACCTCCTTCCTGTCCACTGTATGCGACGAAATCTATCACGCAACCCCTCGTGTATGGAATGAACTGCTCAACCGTCGTGCGCTCTCCTCACAAGCTGCCGCGGCGCGCCGCAACCTGATCCAGGCGATGCTCACCCAGCCACACCGCGAGGCGCTGGGCATTGAGGGCTATCCTCCTGAACGCAGCATGTACGAGAGCCTGCTCAAGGCTGGCGGCTTGCATCGCCGAGACTCGTCCGGCCACTGGTATTTCGCTCCTCCTTCTGAGCCAGACCCTCTGGGCCTGATCCCTCTGTGGCAGGCTATGGCTGATTACGTCTTCGCCCCGCCTGTGGAGACGCGCGCGGTCGAGGAACTATTCCGCCAACTGAAAGCTCCCCCCTATGGTATGACAGATGGAGTCATGCCCGTCTTGCTTTGCGCGTTCTATCTGGTTCACCAGGACGAAATGACGCTCTACCGCGAGGGGTCTCTGTTGCCAGAACCCGGCATCGCCGACTGGGAAGTGCTGCTGCGCCGGCCGGACCTCTTCGCGCTGGGCGGATGCCGCCTGACCGGGCCTCGGCGCGCCATCTTGGAGCGGTTTGCGCGCAATCTGGGGGTAGAGATCGCTGTGATGCCGGTTGTGCGCGAACTCTTGCGCCAAATGAGGGCATTGCCCGAACATGCCTGGCGAACTCAGCGCTTGCCCGACCATGCTCTGCGTGTGCGCCTGGCGGTAGAACGCGCCCGTTCGCCGGAGCAATTGCTGTTCGGCGACCTTCCGGGGGCGCTCGACTTGCCGCCGTTTGCGGATGAGAAATCCAGTTCGAGGCAGATCGCCTTGTTCTTTGATCGCTTGAACGATGCGTTGCAGGCGCTGAACGAGGCTACGCCCCAGGTGCGGGCCTGGGCGCGCGACGAGCTGCTGGTTGCTTGTGGCCTTCCTGACGGGGGGGCCGGCTGGCAGCGCTTCCTCAACCTGGCCGGGATCATGGCCGACTACACAACCCACCCGAAGCTGCTGCCGATGCTCCAACGGGCGATAGGCGCACCGGATGCGCAGGCTGCCCTCGATAGTGTGCTGGCTTATGTGGCCTCGCGCCCACTGCGCACCTGGACGGACGCGGATGCTGACCGCTTCCCGGCCCAGGCGCGCGCCATCGGCGGAGTGTTCGCAGCCGAGCAGAGCAGCGCCGAAGACGAGGCGTTGCTGACGCCCGATGAACAGGCTGTGAGCCGCAATTTGGCTTCCGACTTGGAGGATCTCCTAAAACCATACTACAATGAGGATCAGCGAGTGGTTCGTGCCGCGCTACGCAGTCTGCTCCGCAGAAAGTAAAGCGCAAACTAAGCCGGCCTGACGGGACATCTAGCCCCATGAACACATCACAGCACTCCTTTGACGGCAGACCTGCCCGCCATATCGTGTCTCTTTCGGGGGGCAAAGATAGCACCGCCCTGGCGATCTATCTGCGCGACAGAATCCCTGAATTGGAGTATGTCTTCTGCGATACGGGCAAAGAACTCCCTGAAACCTATGAGTATATGGATCGTCTTGAGGTCTATTTGGGGAAGGGAGTGATTCGGCTCAACTCAGATCGGGACTTCGATCATTATCTGCAGATTTACAACAACGTCTTGCCTGATGCTCGTACAAGATGGTGCACGCGCAAGCTGAAAATAGAGCCATTCGAGCGCTATGTGGGCGAAGACCTTTGCTACAACTACATTGGAATTCGGGCTGATGAGCCACAGCGTAAGGGATACATTTCAACCAAGCCTAATATTATCGCCGCTTATCCTTTCATAGAAGATGGGATCACCAAGCAAGATGTTTTTCGAATCCTCGAAGATAGTGGCCTTGGATTGCCAGCATACTATGAATGGCGCTCCCGATCGGGCTGCTATTTCTGCTTTTTTCAGCAGCGTATCGAGTGGGTTGGCCTGCAAAAGAATCATCCTGATCTGTATCAGCGGGCTATGGAGTACGAAAAGATAGACCTAGAGACTGGAGAGACCTATACGTGGTCGCAGCGAGAAAGCCTGAGAGATTTGATGCAACCTGATCGGATAGCGGCGATCATAGAGGAATATGAGAGAAGAAAAGCGTCAAAACGAAATGGACGGGATCAGACATTGTTGCAGGTATTCAGGTTCAGTGACCTGGCGGAATATGAGGAAGGTGAAGCATGTCTGATCTGCCATCTTTAGACGCGATTAAAATGGAAATTCAGGAGATGAGGCGTGGAAGCAAGGGGGGTTATCAACGACCACATAAGCTGGTGATGCTTCTCAGTGTCATCGAACTTGTGGACAGGGGATTATTGACAGAGAATAAAATCTATCTTGAGGAACCACTCATAACAGTATTTGAGAATTACTTCAACCTCGTCAGAAAGAAAGATGATTGGTGTCAGCCAGGCCCTCCGTTTTTTCATCTGCGTTCCTCAGGCTTCTGGTTTCACAAGATAAAACCTGGGAGAGAAAAGGATTATGCAGCTCTCTCAACTACTGGCGGCGGAGTGAGGCTGGTGCAAGAAAACATAGACTATGCCTATCTCCGAGAGGATGTTTTCAGAGCTATTCAAGGCGCTGAGGCTCGCTATGAATTGAGGATTCTCATTACGTCGTTGCTAAATCCAGATTTTGATGGTGATCGGCCAGAAATTCAGTTCTAGGCATCTTTGGGGGACGAAGGCATGACAGCCCGTATTGGCTTGACTTTTCACGAGACATTCTCTTTATCACGTCCTGCGGTGAACCAAGTAATCTCAGCTATCGCAGAAATGCCTCAAAGCTCATCTCTAGAGAAAGCTCTTCGCGAACGCACCGCTTTAGGCACCAGGTACGTTAAGTCCATGCCGCGCTATGCCATTGGCACGGGCCTGCTCGGCTTCGACCGCCAACTCACCCCTTTCGGTCGCTATGCCCTGGCCCACGATCCCATGTTGGAGCAACCCGGCACCCAGTGGCTGATGCACTACTACTTGAGCGCACCGCATGGGCCAGGGCCAGCGTTCTGGCACGATCTCGTGGCTAGCGATTTCTACGTGGGGCGCGAGTTCGGCGCAGACCAGATTGCTCGGCACATCGCCGCTTTCCTTGAGCAGACCGAAGGCCGAACTCTGGTCGAACGGACGGTGCGCAGCACCGCGACCGTCTTCCTGGGCACGTACACCAAGCCGGATGGCTTGGGCAAGCTGGGGATTGTGACGGCATTGGACGGCCAGCATTATCGGGTGACAGAACCAGTGTCCCCGCCAGTGTGGGCTGTGGCGTATGCGCTGCTCGACTATTGGGCAGCTCACTACGAAGAACGGCTGACGGTCAGCCTGGACTCGCTGACCGAGCCGGGTGGGTTCATATCGCTATTTCTGATGGGACAGCAGGAATTTGGCGAGGTGCTGCGTACCCTTCAGGCCGAGCACTACGTCGAGGTCTATCGCACGGCACCGCCGTATCAAGTGGTGCTGCTACGGTGTGACTCTGAGCATTTGTTGAAGAAACTCTATGGAACCCAGTGATCCGCTACAAGATGTGAGAGCACTGATCGCGTTCTTGCGGCGGCCCACCCTGCGCACACGGGTTGGGGTGTGGCATATGCCGCTCCAGTGTGTCGGGCAAGAGCGCGATGTTGCGGCGCGGCTAGGCGTCGAAGCGGTGGACGTGCGCGATCCCATCCGGCAGCAATTGCCTGAAGGTACACGCTTCGTCCGCCTGACCGTT
>JAGPFT010000314.1 GCA_018056405.1 Anaerolineae bacterium | reverse complement strand
AGAATCTGTCATGAACTGACTCAGCCAGGACACAGACTCGAAGCGACCCATCTTATGACAGCATCAGACCAACTTGAAGTGACCGAGAGCCATGCCGGAGAAACGCTCTACTGCACGGTGCACCCTACCGTCGCCACCCATCTGCGCTGCAACCGCTGCGGTCGCCCGATGTGCACGCGCTGCGCGGTCAAGACGCCGGTGGGCTATCGCTGTCGCGAGTGCGTGCGCTCGCAGCAGGACAAGTTCTTCGACGCGCAGATGCTCGACTACCTGATCGCCGGCGCGGTCAGCCTGGTGATCAGCTTCTTCGCTGCGCTGGTGGTGGCCCGTCTGGGCTGGTTTCTGTTCGCTTTCTTCCTGTCACCGGCGGCAGGCGGGCTGATCGGTCGCGTCGTGGGGCGGCTGACCGGCAGGCGGCGCGGGCGCTACACAGCCATCGTCGTCGGCGTCAATGTGGTCGTGGGGGCGCTGCTCTTTCTGCCGGGCAACCCTCTGGCGATTGGCATCTACCTGTTCATGGCGACCGGCGCGGCGGTCGCACAGTTCCAACTGCACCTGTGATAGCGGCGCTCGGCTCGCCGCGCAGACGACAAGGCGGCGTGACACATCTATGCTCTTAGAACTGCGGATCAAGGACTTTGCCATCATTGACGAGCTGACGCTGCGCCTTGACCCCGGCTTCCTGGTCATCACCGGCGAGACGGGCGCGGGCAAGTCCATCATCGTGGACGCGGTGAGCCTGCTGCTGGGCGAGCGCTCGGATGCAACGTTGGTGCGCGCCGGCGCGGATCGCGCAGTGGTTGAGGGGACATTCACCGTGCCCAAGTCCATCCGCCCGGCGCTCAGCGCGGTCCTGGCCCGCGAAGGGCTGGAGGGTGAGTCCGGGGAGGAGGTGCTGCTCTCGCGCGAGGTGCGCGCCAATGGGCGTAGCCAGGCCCGCATCAACGGCAGCCTGTGCAACCTGGCGGTCTACCGCGATGTGGGGGCGCTGCTGGTGGACATTCACGGGCAGAGCGAGCATCTTTCGCTGCTGCGCCCCGCTGAGCACCTCTACCTGCTGGATCGCTACGCCGGGCTGGACGAGGCGCGGGCGGCAGTAGGCGCGCTGGCCCGCCAACTGGCGGGCGTGCGGGGCGAGATCAGGGAGTTGCTCACCGACGAGGCAGCGCTCGCCCGGCGGGTGGACATGCTCCAATACCAGGTGGGCGAAATTCGCGCCGCCGATCCTCGCCCCGAAGAAGAAGAGGAGCTTCGCCAGGAGCGCAACCGTCTGGTCAACGCCGAGAAGATCGCTGAACTGGCCGCCGAAGCGCAGCTTGCCCTCAATGGCGACCTGGCCGATCTCTCCGGCGCGGAAGACCTGCTGGGCCAGGTGGCCATCGTGCTGGCGAAGCTCGCCCGGCTCGACGCGACAACGCAGGAGTACGCCGACATCGCCGAGACGCTCAGCGTGCAGAGCACGGAGCTGTCTCGCTCGATCCGCGCCTACCGCGACGGCCTGGAATTCGACCCGCGCCGTCTCAACGAGATCGAAGAGCGCCTGGAAGTGCTGGCCCGCCTCAAGCGCAAGTATGGCGGCTCGCTGGAGGCTGTGCTGGACTACGCCGCGCGCGCCCAGGCAGAACTGGACTCAATCACTCACAGCGAGGAGCGGTTGGCCGGGTTGCGCGCCGAGGAAGACGACCTGCTGCGCCAGATCGGGGGCGCAGCGGCTCGCCTGAGCCAGAGCCGCCAGGAAGCCGCCGCCCATCTCACCGAGCGCATTGTGGCCGAACTGGGCGATCTGCGCATGGAGCGCGCCCGCTTCGAGGTCGTCTTCGAGCACCGCGACGATCCGGCTGGTTGTTATGCGGGCGAGCGCCGCCTGGCCTTCGACGCGACCGGCGTTGACCGGCTGGAGTTCTACCTGGCGGCCAATGTGGGCGAGCCGCCGCGCCCGCTGGCGAAAGTTGCCTCCGGCGGCGAGACGGCGCGCATCATGCTGGCGCTCAAGAGCGTGCTCTCGCGCGCCGACCAGGTGCCCACGCTGATCTTCGACGAGATCGATCAGGGCATCGGCGGGCGATTGGGCGCGGTCGTGGGGCACAAGCTGTGGGGCCTCTCCGACGCACACCAGGTGCTCGTCGTCACCCATCTGGCGCAACTTGCCGGCTTTGGCGACGTCCATTACCGGGTGAGCAAGCACGTGCAGGGCAGCCGCACCGTGACCCGCGTGCAGCGTCTCGACGACCAGGGCCGCGTGGACGAACTGGCCGAGATGCTCGGCGCGGAGACGACCAGCGCCCGCCAGAGCGCCTACGACATCCTCATGCTGGCCCGCCGCGCCAAAGAGGGCCGCCGTCTGGAGACGGTCTGAGAGCGTGTACGGTAGCCCCTCACCCCTGCGCCCCTCTCCCTCAACGGGGCGAGGAGAAATGGCGCGTTTGCTCCCCTTCTCCCCGCTTGCGAGGGAGAAGGGGCCGGAGGATGAGGGGAACAAAAACCAGCTTACCGTACACGCTCTGATGGATGAGACAATCAGAAATGGCATGGTTTTTGTAGGGGCATATGGCCCTACGCCCCTACGAAGCGCAGCAAAGCAGCGCCCCAAGTGAGAAGAGACTTCCGAAGTCTACGGGAGACTTCGGAAGTCTGGTTGCGGCCCTGCCGCGCCTGGCGCGCCCCAACACTAACCACTCACCCCGCGTTTGTGCTAGAGTCTGATCTGACACGCATGAAGGGGAAACGCAGCGCATGACTCCGGCCCTGAGCCTGCAAGCTCAACTCGACCGCATGACCATGCCCGGCGCGCTGTTCGAAGTGGTGGACGCCGGGCAGAGGAAGATTCGCTGCCTGGCCTGCGGGCATCGCTGCCCGCTCAAGGAGGGGCGGCGCGGCATCTGCCAGGTGCGCTACAACGACGGGGGAGTGTTGCGCGTGCCGCACAACTACGTGGGCGCGCTGCAAATTGACCCCATCGAGAAGAAGCCGTTCTTCCACGTTGCACCGGGGCAGTCCGCCCTCAGCTTCGGGATGCTCGGCTGTGACTTCCGCTGCAGCTATTGCCAGAACTGGGAGATTTCGCAGACGCTGCGCGACGAAGCCGCCGGGCGCGATTTCACCCCGATCACTGCCGAGGAACTGATCGCGTTGGGCGTGACGCGCCACGCGCGCGCCGTCGCCAGCACCTACAACGAGCCGTTGATCACCACCGAGTGGGCGGTGGAAATCTTCAAGCGGGCGAAGGCGGCGGGGATGCTGACTCTGTACGTCTCCAATGGCAACGGCACGCCCGAAGTGATTGACTATCTCAAGCCCTGGCTGGACGGCTACAAGATCGATCTCAAGACAATGCAGGATCAGCACTATCGCCGCGAGCTAGGCGGCGTGCTCCAGCATGTCCTGGACACGATCAAGCGGGTGCACGAAGCGGGCATCTGGCTGGAAGTGCTCACGCTGGTCGTGCCCGGCTTCAACGACAGCAACGACGAGCTATGGGACGCGGCCCGTTTCATCCGCGAGGTGTCGCCGGACATTCCCTGGCATGTCACCGCTTTTCATCCCGACTACAAGATGACCGACCGCGACCGCACACCTGCCGAGACTCTGGCGCGCGCCGCCGAGATCGGCTGCGAGGCCGGGCTGCATTACGTATATTCGGGCAATCTGCCAGGGCGCACGGGGGATTGGGAAGACACGCGCTGTCCTGGCTGTGGCAAGACGCTCATCCGCAGGCACGGTTTTCTGGTGACGGAGAATCGTTTGTCGGCTACGGGTGGAGTCTGTCCCGGCTGTGGGACGGCGATCCCCGGCATCTGGCGTTGAGAGGTTGATCGGCGGCAACTGGGTCTGGGGTTCGAGCAGAGAACGACGCGCATCATGACCAAACCTACCAAGCACATTGTGCCGCGTTTCAAGCTGATGCTGTTCTACGATGTCGCGACGGACGACGCCGAGGCGTACTTCCAGTTCCTGATGTCGGAGATGGTGCCCGCCTTGCACGAGATGGGCCTCTACTTGTTCCGCGCCTTCCAGACTATTCCGGCGCAGGCCGACGGCGATCACCGCCACCGCCAGGTGGAGTATGTGGCCGAGGAATTGGAAACCATCCAGGCTGTGCTGCGCAGCGAGAAATGGTGCGATCTGGAGGCCAGGCTCCGCCAGTACGTGAGCGGCTACAGCCGCAAGATCGTGCGCTTCCGCCAGGGGTTCCAGCTTTAGGGGCCGTTTGAGAAGAAGGACAACTCCACCCTAAATCCCTCCCCGCCAGCAGGGAGGGACTTGAGCTTGCCCCCCCTTTCTCCGCTTGCGATACTGTTGGCGAAATGCCTCTGTAGGGGCGTATGGCCATACGCCCCTACGGACCTCACCCCCGCTCGGCCCGCTGACGCGGGCCTCGCTGCCCCCTCTCCAACGTGGAGAGGGGGCAAGCCGAGCGCAGCGAGGCCGGGGGTGAGGTCAACCAGGGCGCA
>JAGPFT010000313.1 GCA_018056405.1 Anaerolineae bacterium | reverse complement strand
GGGCTGGATCACGCCGCCGCGTTCGAGACGGTGCGCGCCCGCGTGGACGCTGCCTGGGACGAGCGCCCGGTGCGCATCAGCGCCGAGGGGACCACGAGCCAGGTATCGCGCTTCGGCTTCAACCAGAGCGGGCCGGGCATCGCCACCATGTTCGTGCTCATCTTCACCCTCAATGGGGCGGCGCTGCTGATTTACGAGCGCGAGATGGGCACGCTGCAACGCCTGTTCACCCTGCCCGTCCCCCGCTGGCAGACACTCGCCGGAAAAATCCTGGGCCAGTACGTCTACGGGCTGAGCATTTTCGCCGTGCTCGTCCTGGTTGGGGCGCTGATGGGCGTGCAGTGGGGCGACAACCTGGCGGGCATCGTCCTGGTGATGCTCGTCTACACGCTGACCGTGACCGCGCTGGGCGTGGCCCTGGCGACGGTGGCCCGCACATCGGCGCAGGCGGCCAACCTGAGTATGCTCTTCAGCATGACGCTCGCGCCGCTGGGCGGGGCGTGGTGGCCGCTGGAGATCGTGCCGCCTTTCATGAAGACCATCGGGCACCTGACGCCGGTCGCCTGGGGCATGGAAGCCTTCCAGGAGATGATGTTCTACGGCGGCACGCTGGCCGACATCGCGCCGATGCTGGGCGCGCTGCTGGGCATGGCCGCGCTGTTCTTCGCCTTTGGGCTGTTGCGCTTCCGCTACGAGTAGGCACTGACCTCACCCTCGCCCGGCGCTGACGCGCCTCGCCGCCCCCTCTCCGTCAACGGAGAGGGGGAAGAGCCGAGCGCAGCGAGGCCAGGGGGTGAGGTCGGGGCGTATGGCCATACGCCCCGACAAGCACGCGCCAGCCGCCCGCGCCACAATGCGGTAAACTGTCCCCCGTGACTCACCTGCACCGCATCACGAATCTCCTCGCGCAGAGTGTTCGCGCGGCGCGCCCCCTCTGGCGGCGCGTCCGGCGCATCCTGCACACGCTGTGGATCGCCGCGCTGCGCCTGGCGCTGACCATCGCCCTGATCGCCGCGCTGGGCGACGGGACAGAGCGCGACACCTCGCTGAGCGCGCGCGTCACCGCCCTGGCCCGCGATCACCTGTTCGACTACGCCGCCTGGGAAATCGAGGCGCTGTGGGGCAAGCTGCGCGAGTCGGTGCTGGGCGTTGGCCCCTACCTGGACGACGAGCAAGGCCGCGCCCTGCTGCTGGCCTACCTGGAGACGCTGAGCGCCGCCCAGGAAGTCGAGGCGCAGATCGAGCGGCTCTACGCCGACCCGGACGTGCCCGACCCGGAGGCCGCCGCCGCGCCCCTGCGCGCCGAACGCGACGCCCTGCGCGAGCGGCTGCGCGCCGACCAGCCATTGGTTGAGCGCCTGATCGAGGGGCAGGTGTCGGCGGTGCTGGCTGACGAGGGCTTCGGCTTGCTGGGGCAGGTGTTGCCACCCGTCTCCATGCACTTCACCGAGACGCCCGTCGCGCTGATCGTCTCCCCGCGCGAGCGGATCGCCGTCGCCGCCAACCTCGACCTGGACGCGCTGCCCATCGAAGAGCGGGAATCGCTCGAAGCGCGTATTGACGCGGCGTTGGGTGTGTCGTCGCTGATCGTGCCACTGGGCGGGCTGAGCCTCTACCCGGCGATGATCGTCGAGCCATCCGCGCGCGACACGGCGCGCACGCTGGCTCGCGCCTTCGAGGTCACTGCCCACGAGTGGGCGCACCACTACCTGGTCTTCTACCCGCTCGGCTGGGAGTACAACGCGCGCGCCGAAACGCGCATCATCAACGAGACGACGGCCACTTTCTTTGGGCGGGCTGTCGCGCAGAAGGTCATCGCCCGCTACTACCCGGAACTGTCTGTCCCCCAGTACCCATCCTTCCTGGCTGTGAGCGCCGCCGCCACCCCAGAGAGCGCGGCGGAAGTTCCGCCCGGCGACCCCGACGCGCCGCCGCCCTTCGACTACGCCGGCGAGATGGCTGCCACGCGCGCCCGCGTGGACTTTCTGCTGTGGCAGGGTATGGTCGAGGCGGCGGAAAGCTACATGGCCGCGCAGCAGCGCAAGTTCGCCCGCAACGGCTACCCGATCCGCAAGCTGAACCAGGCGTACTTCGCCTTCTACGGCGGCTACCAGGGCGAGCCGGGCGCGGGCGGGGCCGACCCCACCGGCCCGGCCATCGAGGGGATTCTCGCCGGCAGCGCGACGCTGGAGGACTTCCTGCGCACGATGGGCGAGATCACGACAAGGGAGGAGTTGGCGGGGGTGGGGGAGTAGAGAGCTAGGCGAACGCAAGACTTCGGAAGTCTCCGAAGACTTCCGAAGTCTGCTCGCGCGCTCACCTGTGCTTGACTGCCCCGCCTACCCCTCGTCCAGCGCCCCGCGAATCTGCGCCGCCAGGTCGCGCACCGCATCTACCCCTTCCGCGCCGGCGCGCACCAGCGCGCTGCCGACGATGAACCCTTCGGCCAGGCCGTTCATGGCCCGCGCCTGCTCCGGCCCACTGATGCCGAAGCCGACCACGCGCGGGCAGTCCGTCTGCGCGCGGATACGCGCCAGGAAGTCGCCCAGGCCGGGTGGCAGCGCAGCGCGCGCGCCGGTCACGCCGGTCACCGAGACGACGTAGAGGAAGCCGCGCGCTCGCCCGGCCACCTGGCGGATGCGCGCGTCCGTGCTGGTGGGGGCCAGGAAGAAGATCAGCGCCAGCCCCTCGCGGGCGCAGGCGGGGGCGAGCAAGTCGGCCTCCTCCGGCGGCAGGTCGGGGATGATCAGACCGTCGGCGCCGGCGGCGCGCGCATCGCGGGCGAAGGCGTCCGGCCCGTAGGCCAGCAGCGGGTTGAGGTAGCCCATCAGCAGCATCGGCTGGGCGATGCCGCGCGCGCGCAGCTCGCGCACCGCGTCCAGGCAGCGCCGGACAGTGATTCCGTTGCGCAGCGCGACCTGCGTCGCCGCCTGGATGGTCGGGCCGTCGGCCAGCGGGTCGCTGAAGGGTATGCCGATCTCAAAGCCGTCCACGCCGACCCCGGCCATCGCCTGGATCGCATCCAGCGACCCGGTGTAGGTCGGGTAGCCGACCGGGTAGTAGGGCAGGAAGGCGGCGCGTCCCTCAGCGCGGGTGCGGGCGAACAGGGCGGCCAGGGCGTCGAGGCCGGTCTGCGTGCGCGTCGCCTGGCTCATGACTCACCTCCCAGGGCGTTGATCACGGTATCCAGGTCTTTGTCGCCGCGCCCGGACAGGTTGATCAGCAGAATCGAGTCGCGGGACATAGTGGGCGCGCGCCTGACCGCTTCGGCGATGGCGTGCGCGCTCTCCAGGGCGGGGATGATCCCCTCAAGCTGGCAGAGCAGTTGGAAGGCGGCGAGCGCTTCTTCGTCGGTGGCGACGGTGTAGAAGGCGCGCTCGATCTGGCGCAGGTAAGCGTGCTCCGGCCCCACCGAGGCATAGTCCAGCCCGGCGGAGATGCTGTGCGTGGCGGTGATCTGCCCGTCGGCGTCCTGCAGCACGTAGGAGCGCGTGCCGTGCAGCACGCCGGGCCGCCCGCGCAGCGGGTCGGCGAAGCGCGCGGCGTGCTCGCCGCTGGCGATGCCGCGCCCGCCGGCCTCCACGCCGATTAGAGCTACATTTTCGTCGTCGCGGAAGGCGTGGAAGAGGCCGATGGCATTGCTGCCGCCGCCCACACAGGCGATGCAGGCGTCCGGCAGCCGCCCAACCTGGGCGAGCATCTGGGCGCGCGCCTCCTCGCCGATGACGCGCTGGAACTCGCGCACGATCAGCGGGTAGGGGTGCGGGCCGAGCGCCGAGCCGAGCAGGTAGTGGGTGGTGGTCACGTGGGTCACCCAATCGCGGATGGCCTCGTTGATGGCGTCCTTCAGGGTGCGGCTGCCGCTCTCGACGGGAATCACTTCTGCGCCGAGCAGCTTCATGCGGAAGACGTTGGGCCGCTGGCGGGCCATGTCCACGCTGCCCATGTAGACGTGGCACTCCATGCCCAGCAAGGCGCAGACGGTCGCTGTAGCCACGCCGTGCTGCCCCGCCCCGGTCTCGGCGACGATGCGCCGCTTGCCCATGCGCTCGGCCAGCAAGGCCTGGCCCAGGGCGTTGTTGATCTTGTGCGCGCCGGTGTGGGCCAGGTCTTCGCGCTTGAGGTAGATGCGCGCCCCGTCCAGGTAGTCGCTCAGGCGCGCGGCGTAGCTGAGCGGCGTCGGGCGACCGGTGTACGTCGCCTGCAGGTCGGCGAAGCGGCGCTGGAAGGCCGGGTCGTGGCGGGCGCTCTCGAAGGCGGCGATCAGCTCGTCCAGCGCGGGGACGAGCGTCTCCGGCACGAAGCGCCCGCCGAATTCGCCGAAGTAGCCACGTGCGTCGGGCAGCGTGGAGGTCATCACAGGAGGTTGTGCAGTCATCATGTCTCTTCCATTTCTTGATCGGCTGATTTCACCGCAGCAATGAAGGCGCGGACGAGCGCCGCGTCTTTGACGCCAGGGGCGCGC
>JAGPFT010000312.1 GCA_018056405.1 Anaerolineae bacterium | reverse complement strand
GTTCCCCACGATCAAGGCCTGCGCCTACCCGCAGCCCGGCCCCTACGCGGGCACGGCGCTGCCCGATCACGGCGAAGTGTGGGCGCTGCCCTGGGAGGTGATCGCGGCGGACGGTGGCGCGCTGACGCTCGGCGTGGACGGGCGCGCTCTGCCCTACCGCCTGACGCGCACCTTGCGCCTGGCCGATCCCGCCACCTTGCGCCTGAGCTACACCGCCACCAACGCCGGCGCGCACCCCATCGCGGCGCTGTGGGCCGCGCACCCGCAGTTCAGCGCCGGCGATGCCACGCGCATCGTCCTGCCGAAAGCCGTGCGCGAGCTGTACAATGTGCGCGACATCCCGGACTGGGGCGCATGGGGCGTGCGCTATCCCTGGCCGCGCGCCCGCGATCAGCGCGGGCAGTGGGTAGACCTGGATCGCATCGCCCCGCCCGATTCTGGCGCGTGCCGCAAGCTGTACGTCCCGCCAGAAGTCGCCATCCGTTGGGCGGCGCTGCTCGAGGAGGGCACGGGGCACTGGCTGCACCTGACCTGGTCGCCGCAGGAGGTGCCCTACCTGGGCATCTGGGTGGACGAGGGTGCGGTCAACAGCGTGCGCACCGTCGCCCTGGAGATCACCACCGGCTTCCACGACAGCCTGGTCACCGCCTGGGAGAAGCGAGCCGTGCCCGTTCTCGCGCCGGGCGAGCGCCAGACGTGGGAGGTGTTGCTGCGCGTCGGGCAGGGGCCGCTGCCGGAGTAGCGATCAGCGGTCAGCGGTCAGCGGTCAGCGAGAGCGGGGGCAGGATTGAGGATGCGGGCAAATCTGTAAGGGCGCTGCTCTGCTGCGCTCAGGGGCAACGCCCCTCCCCCTGGCCCTCTCCCAGGCCAAGCCAGGGAGGGGGAAGAAGCCACAGCCGGCGGGCAAAGTCCCCCTCTCTAGCTCGGCTGGAGAGGGGGATATAGGGGGTGAGGCCTGACGCCCCTATGCCCAACACAAAGCGCCGCGCCGCGACCACTGCCGAAACGAGGAACCTGTGAGCCATCCCCCCGCCTTCCACGTCATGGTCAAGCCGGGCGGCTCCCTCTGCAACCTGGACTGCCGCTACTGCTATTACCTGTCCAAAGAGCGGCTCTACCCCGGCAGCGACTTCCGCATGGACGAGTCGCTGCTCGAAGCGTTCATCCGCCAGACCATCGCCGCGCAGCGTGTGCCCGAAGTGACCTTCGCCTGGCAGGGCGGCGAGCCGACGCTGCTAGGACTGGACTTCTTCGAGCGGGCGGTCGCGCTCCAGCGCCAATACGCCCGGCCAGGGATGCGCATCCTCAACGCCTTGCAGACCAACGCCACCACCCTCGATGACGAGTGGTGTCGCTTCTTCGCCGAACACGGCTTCCTGATCGGCGTCAGCCTGGACGGGCCGCGCGCGCTGCACGACGCCTACCGCGTGGACAAGGGGGGGCGTCCCACTTTCGAGCGGGTGATGCGCGGCATCGAGCGGCTGCGCGCGCACGGCGCGGACTTCAACATCCTGGCCTGCGTGCACGCCGCCAACGCCGATCACCCGCTCGACGTGTATCGCTTCCTGCGCGACGAGGTGGGGGCGCAGTACATTCAGTTCATCCCCATCGTCGAGCACGACAACGACACCGGCTTCCAGGAAGGGGCCGCCGTCACCGCGCGCTCGGTGAGCGGTGAGCAGTACGGGCGCTTCTTGATCGCTATCTTCGATGAATGGGTGCGGCGCGACGTGGGCCGCATTTTCGTCCAGATTTTCGACGTGGCCCTGGCCACGTGGAGCGGGCAGCGACCCGGCCTGTGCGTCTTCGAGGAGACGTGCGGCTACGCGCTGGCCCTGGAGCACAACGGCGATGTGTACTCGTGCGATCACTTCGTCGAGCCGGCGCACCTGCTGGGCAATATGCAGATCGTCCCTCTGGCTGAACTGGTCGGCTCAGAGCAGCAGCGGCGTTTCGGCGAGGCCAAGCGCGACACCCTGCCCCGCCTGTGCCGCGAATGCCCGGTGCGTTTCGTGTGCAATGGCGGCTGCCCCAAAGACCGCCTGCTGACCACGCCCGACGGCGAGGCGGGGCTGAACTATCTGTGCGCGGGCTTCAAAGCGTTCTTCACCCATGTTGACCACCCCATGCGCCTGATGGCTGCCGAACTGGCGCACGGTCGCCCGCCCGCCAATATCATGCTCCTGCTGGCCCGCGAAGACGCCGAACTCGCGCGCAAGTTTGCCACCGCCGGGCGCAACGACCCCTGTCCCTGCGGCAGCGGGCGCAAGTTCAAGCACTGTCATGGCGCGCCGCGCCGCTGAGTAGCCTGTCACACCGAGGATGCCTGTTGGGGTGTGGGCAAAGGTTGTCAGCGCCACGCGCGAGGCCGGCAGTAGCCTCACCCCCAGCCTCGCTGCGCTCGGCTTGCCCCCTCTCCACGTCGTGGAGAGGGGGCGGCGAGGCTCACGTCAGTGGGCCGAGCGGGGGTGAGGCTAAGGAGCACAACCACACTGCCTGACAGGTTTTGCACGCACCCGCCTATCGTCAGCTTTCGCCCACTGGCTAGACCATCGCTGTCTCGGCCACGTAGGGGATCGTCTGCGGGCCTTCGGGCAGCACGCAGATGCGCGCGTCCTTCCCGTAGACTTCGCGCAGCGCTGCCACCGTCTCGGCGATGTCGTGGCACGGAATGAGCAGCACTTCGCGCGTGGCCTCGTCGTCGAAGTAGTCGGAATAGAGGTACACGTCGGCCTTCAACTGGATGCGCGCCTGAATCTGGGCCGCCCACTGATCCTGGCGTGTCTCCGGCGCATTCAGCACCGCGTCGTATAGCTCCTGCGGCGTGCGCGCCGCGCGCAGCATCTCGCCGAACAGCCCATGATCGGGGATGCCCTCGCTGCACTCGGCAGCCATGAGGATTGCCCCGCCGGGCCGGACGATCTGCTCGGCGGCGCTCATCCCCTTGCCGCACTGGTAGAGGTTCATGTCCAGCGGGTAGCCGGAATTGGTGGTGATCACGATGTCGAACGGCTCCGGCACCGGCGCCATCGTCGTCTGGCGAGCGAAAGCGATGCCCGCGTCGTGCGCCGCCACCAGGTCGCCGGCGAAGACGTTGGTGATCTGCTTGGCCCGGTTGAGCGTCACATTGAGCAGAAAGGTGGGATTGGTGCGCAGGCCGACTTCGCGCGCCTCCTCGAAGATGGGGTTGCCCGCCGTCACGCCCCACGTGGCGCGCGGATTGCCGATCATACCCGCGTCGTGGTTGCCCAACACCGTCACCTGCCCGGCCATGCCCGGCATCACCGCCTTGCCCCCGCCCGAAAAGCCCGCGAAGAAGTGCGGCTCGATGAAGCCGGTCAGGATTTTGACATCGGCCTCCCTATAGACGCGGTTGACCCAGATCGGGTGGCCGTTGCTGCTCTCGCCCAGGTAGACCTGCGTGGACGGGTCGAAGCAGTTGTTCTGCTCGATGCGGTAGCGCCGGGCGATCTCCGCGCCGAGCATTTGATCTAGCTCGGCGGGCGTGTTGGGGCGGTGCGTGCCCAGGGCATTGCACAGCACGATGTTCTCGGCGGGCACGTGAGCCAGCGCGTCGAGCACGGCAGGCAGTATCAGGTGAGTGGGCGTGGGACGGGTGATGTCGCTGAAGACGATGGCGACCGTATCACTGGGCTTCACCAGATCGCGCAGCGGCGGTGAGGCAATCGGCTCCGCCAGCGCCGCGCGCAGCACTGCCAGCGGGTCAGGTAGCGGCGGGATGTAGCGCGGGCTGACGACGGTAATATCTGCGTCGTCGGGCAAGGTGACGGCCAGGCCAGTCTTACCGTAATCGAGATGGAGGTCCACGGCGTTTCCCTTTCTTGTGTATCCGCCCTTGAAACTCGCCTGGGAAGGGCTGCTGCTGCGCTGCGCCCCGGTGTACCTCACCCCCGCTCAGCCCGCTGACGCGGGCCTCGCGCCCCCTCTCCAACATGGAGAGGGGAAGGGTGAGGTCAACACCTCGCATCCAGCGAGTCGCTGGCACCCTTTGCCCGTGCCCGCCGCCCCTGTTCCTCACAGACAGGCCCTCAACGGGCCGCCCCAGGCCAGCGCGCCAGCGGCAACCCCGTTTCGCGCTCAATGGCCAGCAGACGGTTGTATTTCGCCAGCCGCTCGGACTGGGTGATCGATCCTATTTTAATATGATCACCGCCCCAGCCGACAGCCAGATCGGCCAGCCAGTTGTCTTCGGTCTCGCCGCTGCGCGCACTGACCACCACCCGCCAGCCAGCGGCGCGGGCGCGCTGGCAGGCAGCAGCGGCTTCAGTCAGCGTGCCCACCTGGTTCACTTTGAGCAGCAGCGCGTTCGCCGCCCCGCCGGCAATGGCGCGGTCAATGCGCGCCGGATTGGTGCATAGCAGGTCGTCGCCCATGACCATGATCCGCGCGCCCGCCCGCTCGCAGAGCGCCGCCCAGCCGTCCCAATCCTCTTCGGCCAGCCCATCTT
>JAGPFT010000311.1 GCA_018056405.1 Anaerolineae bacterium | reverse complement strand
AGCAAGACGTTGTCTTCGAGCATGGCTTCGAGCGGAAGATTGGCGGTGAACCCATGCGCGGCGTGGGCGATGACGTACTTCGCGGAGGGCTTGACGCCGAAAAGCTGGATGAAGTCGCGGAAGAGCGGCCCTTCCCAGGTGGTGTCGAACTTACTCCAGCCGGTCACACAGTGAATGTCCGTCGTGATCGTCGTCGTGGGAATCTGGCGGAACTCGTCCCAGTTCCAGCGCATTTCACGCTCCACCTCGCCGAAGACGGACAGCGTCCACGTGCTCACGTCAATCTGCGCGACGGGGCCGTAGTGCAGCACAGGGAACTTCTGGGTGAGGGCCTGGCCGGGCGGGAGCCGCCCCGCGTCCCTCATCTCACGTTCCTCGTCCCGCCGGCTCATGAAGTCCTTGAGCATCGCCCTCTCCGCTTGTGATCTGCGCGCACGTCCAGTCCATTTCCGAGCATAGCACAACGGCCCCTGCGATCCAAAGCGCGGTTCAGCCGGGGTGCGTGCAAAGGTTGACAGCGACTCGCTGGGCGCAGGGCATTGACCTCACCCCCAGCCTCGCTGCGCTCGGCTTGCCCCCTCTCCATGCATGGAGAGGGGGCGGCGAGGCCCCCGTCAGTGGGCCGAGCGGGGGTGAGGTCAACCAGCGCGCAGCAGAGTAGCGCCCCACCCTGACAGGTTTTGCACGCACTCTTCAGCCGGGGTGCATCTCACGATGGGGGCGAGATTCCTGAACCGCAGAGGCGCAGAGGACGCGGAGAAGAATTAGAATCCTCTCGATAACTCTCTTTTCTCTGCGCTCTCTGCGTCTCAGCGGTGATCTTTTGCCCTGGAAATGAAATACGCCCGTTTAGCCGAGGTCCAGGCCAAGCTGCCCGCCGCCGTCGCGCAGCATGGCGATGATCTTCTGGTCGGTGACGGGGAAGGCGTAGCGGTCTAGCTCGTCGAGCGTCACCCAGGCCCAGTCCGCGCAGCCGAGGGCGACGGGTTCGCCGGCGATGATGCGGCAGGCGAAGGCGTAGAGCGTGATGCGAAAGTGGGTGTAGGCGTGGCGGACGGTGCCGATTTGCTCGCCGACCGCGACCTCGATGCCCAACTCTTCGCGTAGCTCGCGGCGCAGGCAGTCGCGCAAGGATTCGCCCGGCTCGCGTTTGCCACCGGGGAACTCCCACAGCCCGCCGAGCATTCCCTCCAGGGGGCGCTGGGCGATCAGCAGGCGGCCATCGTCGCGGCAGGTGACGGCGGCAGTCACGTCATAGTGGGGTGACCTGGCGCGGGGACGCTTGACGGGGCGTTCGTGCTGGGTGCCATGCGCACGCCCCAGGCAGTAATCGGCCAGCGGGCAGACGGCGCACTGGGGAGATGTGGGCGTGCAGATGCGCCGTCCCAACTCCATCAGCGCTTCATTCCAGGTTCCCGCGCGCCCGGCGGGGATCAGCGATGCGGCCAGCGCCCACAACCGGCTCTGTGTGGCGCTCTGGCTCACGTCGTCAGGCAGATCGAACAGGCGCGCGAGGACGCGGATCACATTGCCGTCGAGGATCGGTATGTCCGCGCCGAAGGCGAGGCTGGCGATGGCTCCAGCGGTGTAGCGCCCGATGCCAGGCAACCGGCGCAGCGCCGCCGGGTCGGGTGGCAGTTGCCCGCCGTGCTCGGCAACGACGATCTGCGCGGCGCGATGCAGGTTGCGCGCCCGGCTGTAGTAGCCGAGTCCCTCCCACAGCTTGAGCACGTCAGCGAGGGGGGCAGCGGCCAGGGCGCTCACCGTCGGGAAGCGGGCCATGAAACGCTCGAAGTAGGGGATCACGGTGGCGACCTGGGTCTGCTGGAGCATGATCTCAGACACCCACACGGCGTAGGGGTCTCTGTCGCGCCGCCAGGGGAGGTCTTCGCGGCGCGCGGCGAACCAGGCGATGAGCGCGTCGTGCAGGGCTGAGGTGTCGTCCGGGGCGCTGGTCATGGGTTGTCCCGTCGCAGGATGCTGTAGCGGTTCACGTCGCCGCTGTGCCCGTCGGCGCGGTAGGTGGCCAGCTCGCGCAGGCCGGTCGCGGCGACGAGCGCGGCGTGCTCGGCGTCGTCCACGTAGTGGCAGTAGCGCGGCGCGCGCGCCCCGCGCCGCCAGTCGAGCAGGTAATCGCCCGGCTCGGCGACCAGATCGGGCGGCCAGGGCAGGATGCGCTGACGGAAACGCTCGTACTCGTAGAAGCGCCACGCGGCGAAGACCAACAATCCGCCCGGCGCGACTCGTCCGGCCAGTGTGTGCATGAATGCGCGCCGCTGCTTGTGGCCGGGAATGTGGTGCAGCATCCCGAAGAGAGCTACCAGACCGTAGGTTCCTTCAGCGGGCGGTTCGGCCAGCACATCGCGCCGTTCCAGGCGTGCGTCGTGTCCGCTCAGCGCCGCGCGCGCCCGGTCAAGAAGAGCGGGGTTGCTATCCATCCCATGATAGGTTACGTTTGTGCTCAGATGCTCGAACAGAAACAGCCCGAAGCGACCATTGCCGCAGGCCACATCCAGGACGGAGAGCGGGGTCGTCAGGTGGGGCAGCAAGGCGTCCCAGCCGGGCCAGGGGGCGGCGCGGGTCTGGTCGAAATCGGCAGCCGTGATCTCGTAGAAGGCGCGATTGAGCGCGTTCAGATGTGCGATGGTGGTGTCGTCCATGTGGTTGACCGGTCATTTCTGCTCGCAGGGCAGGTTCGGATTGTGAGCGATGGGTAAGCGTTACCGGCCCCCCGCCGATGTTGAAGCCTACCGCGAGTCGCTGCTGGCGATCTTACACGAGGTCGTCCAGGAACCCAACCTGACCGCCCCGCGTCTGATCCAGATTCTCAAGGGGCACCCGAAAGACGGGCGGGGGCTGTTCAACAAGAACGACCTGATCCACGCCTACCGGACGCTGGCGGGGACGGATGGCCTGCCGGCCTACGACGCGGAGGTGCTCGCTCGCCTGCGCATGAAGCCGGTGCGCACGCTGTCGGGCGTGACGCCGGTCACGGTGCTGACCAAGCCTTACCCGTGCCCCGGTGAGTGCCTCTTCTGCCCGAACGACGTGCGGATGCCCAAAAGCTACCTGGCGAATGAGCCAGGGGCGCAGCGCGCCGGGCAGAATCACTTCGACCCCTATCTGCAGGTCATGTCACGGCTGGGGACGCTCTACGAGACCGGGCACCCGCTCGACAAAGTGGAGCTAATCATCCTGGGTGGCACCTGGTCATTCTACCCGGAGACGTACCAGGTGTGGTTCGTCAAGCGCCTGTTCGACGCGCTGCACGATTTCGGCGCGGGCGTGGATCGGGCGGACGAGGTGCGCGGCCTGCTGCGCGCCGCCTCGCAATTGCACCCCGACCAGGTCACGCCGCTGACCCTGAAAGGCATCGCGCTGGAGCAGACGTACAACCAGGCAGTACAGCGCATTTACCGCGCCGAGATGCGGCGCTCGCGCGAGCTGGCGCTGGCCGTGGCGCGCGGCGAGCGCCCGCGCACGGTCGTGGACGAATACGCGACGTGGGAAGAGCTAGTAGCAGCGCACCACGAGAACGAGAGCGCGCCGATCCGCTGCGTCGGCCTGGTGCTGGAGACGCGCCCGGATCATATTGACGCAGACGAGGTGATCCGGCTGCGGCGGCTGGGCGCGACGAAGGTACAGATCGGCGTGCAAAGCCTGGACGACGCCGTACTGGCCAGGAACCGGCGCGGGCACACCGTCGCCATGACGCGCCAGGCGATCCGGCTGCTGCGACTGGCCGGCTTCAAGATTCACGCGCACTGGATGCCGAACCTGTACGGCTCGTCGCCGGAAGCGGACGTGGCGGACTACCGGCGGTTGTTCGCCGACCCGGACATCCGGCCTGATGAACTTAAGATTTACCCGTGCTCGCTGATCGAGAGCGCTGAGTTGATGCAGGTCTACCAGCGCGGCGAGTGGACGCCGTACAGCGAGGAGGTGCTGCTTGACGTGCTGAGCGCCTGCTTCCTCAGCACGCCTGAATACTGCCGCCTGACGCGCGTGGTGCGCGACATTCCCTCAACCGACATTGTGACCGGCGAGATGAAGCCCAACTTCCGGCAGACGGTTGAGGCGGCGCTGCGGGCGCGCAGCCTGCGCAGCCCGGACATTCGCGGGCGGGAGATTCGCGGCAGGGCCGTGTCGCCCGATGAGCTACACCTGGACGAGATGCATTACGAGACCGGCGTGGGCGAGGAGGTCTTCTTGCAGGCCATCACCGCCGACCGGCGCATCGCCGCTTTTCTGCGGCTGTCGCTGCCACAGGCCGATCCCATCATGCCAGAACTGGCGGGCGCGGCGATGATCCGCGAGGTGCACGTGTACGGGCAGGCAGTGGCCATCGGCGCGGCAGAGGACGGCAAGGCCCAGCACAGCGGCCTGGGTACGGGCCTGATCGAGCGGGCGGCGGAGATCGCCCGCGCGCGCGGCTATGCGCGTCTGGCGGTGATTTCGGCAGTGGGCACGCG
>JAGPFT010000310.1 GCA_018056405.1 Anaerolineae bacterium | reverse complement strand
GAAGGCCGTGCGCGGGCGCGCGCTGGTCAACTCGGTCAACGGCGAGACGGCCAAGCTCAAGGCTGTGCTGCCCATCGTCGCCGAGTACGGCGCGGCGGTGATCGCGCTGTGCATGGACGACAACGGCATCCCCGCCACGCCCGAAGCGCGGCTGAAGGTGGCCGAGAACATCCTCAACGAGGCGGCCAGGCTGGGCATCAAGCCCGAAGACGTGCTGCTCGATCCGCTGGTGCTGGCCGTCAGCGCGGACGCGACCGCCGGCCTGGTGACGACGACGACTGCCCGCCTCATACGCCAGACATTCGGCTGCAACATGACGGCGGGCGCGAGCAACGGGTCGCACGGGATGCCGGAGCGCGAAGTGCTCAACACCGTCTTCCTGGCGCTGCTGGCCCAGGCGGGCGTCAACGCGCCGATCTGCAACCCGCTCAAGAACGGCCTGGCCATCCGCGCCATTGACCTGATGATGGGTCACGACGAATGGGGCATGGGCTACATCCAGGCGTATCGCGCCCTGCCGAAGGAGTAGCGGCGGGGCATTGACCTCACCCCCGCTCGGCGCTGACGCGCCTCACCGCCCCCTCTCCATTCGAATGGAGAGGGGGCAAGCTGAGCGCAGCGAGGCTGGGGGTGAGGTCAGCGGGTGGATTTCTAGGGTCAAGGGCTATGACGCGGCAAGCGCTGCTCGGAGTCGTTCTGATCATACTGCTGGCGGCGACCTGGCTGGCGACGGCCTGGGCAGGCGCGCTCACCCCCACGCCCACCCCGTTCGTCGAGCCGCCGGGCTGCTGGGAGCCGCCCGATGACTACAGCCGGCTGTGGGTCAACGGGGCGCTGCTCAACGCGCGCACGCTGGCCATGCTCGACCACGCCCAGGCGCTCTACGCGGCGGGCGGCGGCATCATTGACTTCCGGCTGGCGCTCACTCAGGGCAGCTACAACGCCGGGAGCGTCGCGGCCAGCTTCGGCACGCACGACGGCGGCGGCGCGGTGGACCTGTCCGTGCGCAGCCGGGCGGACTGGTCGGTGCTGGAAGCGGAGATCACGCCGATGATCGCCGCGCTGCGCGTCGCCGGCTTCGCCGCCTGGCTGCGCGAGGCGGACGAGCTACACTCCGGCTCGCCGATCCACATCCACGCCATCGCCATCGGCGACGCGGAGCTTTCGGAGGCGGCGCGCGCCCAGCTTGACGGCACCTTCGGCTACCTGCGCGGCTACAACGGCCTGCCTCAGGCGGGCGGCGTCCCCCTGCCGGACGGACACGGCGGCCCGGTGATCTGCGCCTGGATGGTGGCGCGCGGCTTCGGCGACCTGCGCGGTCAGCCCAACCCCTACCCGACGCCGGGCGGGACGACCATCCCGCAGTGGCCGATCCCATGAACGCCGGAGCGCAGTCCACTTCCTTGAACGGGCCGGGCCTTCGCCTGCGCTATCAGATCGCGCTGTTCACGCTGGCGCGGCTGGTGCTCAACACCGGTCACCGCATGATCTACCCCTTCCTGCCCACCTTCGCACGCGGGCTGGGGGTGAGTCTGGAGACGGTCGCCCTGGGCGTCACGGCGCGGGCGGGGCTGGGGCTGGTCAGCCCGCTGCTCGGCGCGCTGGCCGACCGGCATGGGCGGCGGCGTTCCATGCTGGCCGGGCTGACCGTCTTCGCCGCGAGTATGCTGCTGGTGACGTTCTGGCCGACGTATCCGGCGCTGTTCGTCGCCCTGGTGATGGCCGGCGTGGGCAAGCACATCTTCGACCCGGCCATGCAAGCCTACATCGGCGACCGCGTGCACTACACGCAGCGTGGCCTGGCCATCGCCGTGACCGAAGTAAGCTGGTCGGGCGCGTTCCTCTTCAGCATCCCTGTGCTCGGCTGGCTGATCGCGCGCACCGATACCTGGCAGGTGCCCTACCCGCTGTTGGGCGGAGCGGCGCTGCTGGCGCTGGCCGTGCTGTGGCGTGTCATCCCGCCGGACTCGATGGGCACCGGCTATCGCCCCACCCTGCGCGAAGGCATCCGCCTGATCCTGGCTCACCGCGCGGCGCTGGCTATCCTGCTCATGGGCTTTCTGATCAGCACCAGCAACGAGACCATCGGCATCATCTACGGCGCGTGGATGGAAGATGCCTTCGCCCTCAAGGTGACGGCGCTGGGCGCGTCGGCCATCGTCATCGGCCTAGCCGAACTGACCGGGGAGGGCGCGGTCGCCGGATTCGTAGACCGGATCGGCAAGCGGCGGGCGGCTGCCGGGGGCATCACCGCCAACATCGCCGCCAGCCTGCTGCTGCCCGCGCTGGAGTTCCGCGTCGAGACGGCGCTGCTGGGGCTGTTCCTGTTCTACCTCACCTTCGAGTTCGCCATCGTCAGCGCCATCCCCCTGCTGAGCGAACTGGTGCCCGACGCGCGGGCCACACTGATGGCCGGCAACGTGATGGCCTTCTCTGCCGGGCGGATGCTCGGCGCGCTGATCGGGCCGGCCCTGTTCAGCGTCGGGCTGCTGGCCAACTGCACGGTCGCCGCGCTGGGCGACGCGCTGGCGGTGGCGGCGCTGCTGCTCTTCGTGCCGCACGATTGATGAGGAGTGTTCGGCGAAGGGGGGCCGGTTGTCAGTTGTCGTGCGGCGGTATCCGGCGTACAGTGGGACGTGAACGCGCATCGCTTCGTGTCGGCGCGCGAGAGATCGGTCGGCCAGTAGGGGCGCTGCTCTGCTGCGCTCCGGCCAGCCTCACCCCCAGCCTCGCTGCGCTTGGCTTGCCCCCTCTCCACGACGTGGAGAAGGGGCGGCAAGGCCCGCGCCAGCGGGCCGAGTGGGGGTGAGGCTCTTCGCCAGCACTAAGGAAGGGCGCATGATACCCCGTAAACGTGTTGCCATCATGGTCACCTGCATGGTGGACCAGCTCATGCCGGAGGTCGGCGTTGCGGCGGTGAAGTTGCTGCGGCGCGCCGGCTACTCGGTCGAGTTCCCCGTCGAGCAAACCTGCTGCGGGCAGCCGTTCTTCAACAGCGGCTTCCGCGCCCAGGCCGCCGATCTCGCCAAACGCTCGCTGGACATCTTCGAGCCATACGATGCGATTGTGCTGCCCGGCGGCTCGTGCGCAGCCATGATCCGCAAGGAGTACCCGCACCTGTTGGAGCGCTGGCCGGGCGGGACGGCCCGCGCCGAAGCCCTGGCTGCGCGCACCTACGAGCTGAGCGAGTTCCTCGTTCACGTCGCCGGGTGGGAGCCGGCCCCTGCCGCCCATGCCCCGCGTGTCACCTACCACGACTCCTGCCACATGAACCGCCTGCTGGGGCTGGGCGCGGAGTCGCGGGCGCTGCTGCGCGCGGCGGGCTGCGAAATCGTCGAGATGCACGAGCCGGACCGCTGCTGTGGCTTCGGCGGCGTGTTCTCGATCCGCATCCCCGAAGTCTCCAACGCCATGACGCAGGAGAAATTGCGCCGCGCGGATGCCAGCGGCGCGGAGGTGCTGGTCAGCGCCGACCCCGGCTGCCTGATGCAGATGCGTGGCTTCGCCCACCAGACGGGGATGCGCCTGGCCCACCTGGCCGTGCTGCTGGAGGAGTTGACGCGATGAACGAGGTGAGCTTCCACACATTCCGCGCGAACGCTGCTCTGGCTATCGCCAACCCGCACCTGCAGAGCGCAGTAGATGGCGCGACGCTCAAGTTTCGCGGCGACCGCCTGCGCGCTCTGGCCGACCTGCCCGATGTCGAAGCCATGCGCGACCACTTCAAGGCCATGCGCGCGGCGACTCTGGCCAACCTGAGCGAGCATCTGGAGCAGTTCGAGCGCCAGGCGTTGGCTGCGGGCGCGCACGTCCACTGGGCGCGCGACGCCGCCGAAGCCACTGCCATCGTGATCGACATCGCTCGCCAGCACGGGGCGCGACTGGCCGTCAAAGCCAAGTCCATGACCTCGGAGGAGATTCACCTCAACGCCGCGCTGGACGAGGCGGGCATCACCCCCGTCGAGACCGATCTGGGCGAGTGGATCGTGCAGCTTGCCGCCGAGACGCCGGCGCACATCGTCGTCCCGGCGCTGCACAAGACGCGCCAGCAAGTCGCCGAGCTATTCACCCGCGAAGTCGGGCGTCCGCTCTCCGCCGACAATATCCCCGCGCTGACCGAAGAGGCGCGCCGCGCCCTGCGCCAGAAGTTCCTGGCAGCAGACATTGGCATCAGCGGGGCGAACATCGGCGTGGCCGAGACAGGCAGCATCGTTCTGGTGACCAACGAGGGCAACGGGCGCATGGTCAGCAGCGTGCCGCCGGTGCATATCGCGGTGATGGGCGTCGAGAAGGTCTGCCCCACCTGGGACGACGCGGCGGTGTGGCTCGAACTGCTGGCGCGTAGCTCGACCGGGCAGCCGCTCTCGGTCTACACAACGGCCATCACCGGCCCGGCGCGCGACGGCGACGCCGACGGCCCGCGCGAACTGCACATCGTCCTTTACGACGGCGGGCGGAGCGGCATTCTCGGCACGGGCTACGAGGAAGTGTTGCAG
>JAGPFT010000309.1 GCA_018056405.1 Anaerolineae bacterium | reverse complement strand
GTGCGCACTCAGGCCCCTCCCTCCTTGTGGGTTCAGGGGCGGGCAGCACCGTGAGAAGCATTGAGATGGGTAAAGTGATGGTGTGTGATAGTAGCCCCACCCCTAAATCCCCTCCCCACGTGTGGAGAGGGAACTTCATAGCGGCCCGACTCCCCCTCTCCACCACGTGGAGAGGGGGCGGCGAGGCGCGTGAGCGCCGAGCGGGGGTGAGATAAACCCGCGTGATCTTTGGGGGAAGGCGCTACTTCAAGAGGGACTCGGCGAGAGCGATGGTTTCGTCGTCTGGTTCAGCGCCCAGCTCTTCGTCGAACAGGTCGCGCAGTTTCTGGTAGTGGTTGCGCACCTGGCGCTTGTCGCCCATCTCGGCGTAACAGAGCAGCACGGCGCGGTGCACATCTTCGCGGAAGGGGTCGGCATCCAGCGCGCGCCGGTAAGCCCGCAACGCGCCCCGGTAATCGCCCCGCGCGTTGGCGCACTGCCCCAGCCCGACCAGCGCCTCCAGGTACATCTCGAAGAGTCCCTCGCGGCGGTAGATGACCCATTCCGCATCCCACGAGGGCAGGAAGTCGCCCTGGTAGAGCGCCACCGCCCGCCGCCATAGGTCTTCGGTGCGCGCGTCGCGGATGGAGAGCAACCGTGCCTGCTGGACCAGGCTTTCCAACTCGTGCGCGTCGCACCACAGATCAACCTCGGGGTTGAGGATGTACTGGCCGTCGTGGAAGATGATCACATTCTCGCCGAGCGCCTGGCGCGCCCGGTACAGCGTGGTGTGGAAGTTGGAACGCACGCGCTGCGGCGAACTATCGGGCCAGAAATCGAGGCTGATGTGCTCGCGGCTCTGCCCACCGTGAAACAGCAGGTAGTAGAACATCTCGCGGGCCGTGTTCGACCGCCATTCGGACAGAGCAATCGCCTCGCCGTCACGCTCCAGCCGCTCGTGGCCCAGCGTGAGCACGCGCAGGCTGTAGGTGGCGTGCGGCTCGATGCGGCGCAGGCGCAGAGCGTGGCGCACGCGCATCTGCGCCGAGCGGTGCTGCTTGAGCGCGCCCACCAGTTCACCGAACTTGCCCGCGCGCTGCACCACCAGCGATTCCAACGCCGGCGTGTAGGCGATCTCCGTGACCAGGATTTGCAGCGTGCCGATAGCCTTCGCTTCCTTGAGGCCAAGCTGCACGATTTCCTCGGCAGCGGACAGGTCCGAACAGTTCACTGCTGCCGAGGCCAGCAGCGCGTAGGCCCATACCAGTTCGGAGCGCGCGCCTTGCTCGCGCAGCTTGGCGATCAGCGCTTCGAGCTGTTCGCGGGCAGTGGCAGCCTGTCCCAGCGCGATGCGCGCCGCCCACAGCGCGGCCTCCGCCGTCACCCGTTCCAGCGCCAATTCGTGCTTCTCGGCCAACTGCAACGCCTTTTCGGCCAGCGACTCGGCCTCGTGCGGTTTGCCAGACCAGCGCTGGAGCGTGGCGCAGCTCACCAGGACGGCGCAGCGCAGCCAGGGGTCGCTGAGACCGATCAACTCCAGCGCGCGGTTGTATAGTTTGAGCGACTCCTCAAAGCTGCCCTGGTCGCGGCGTAGCTCGCCCATGCTGCACAGCAGGGCGCTCTCGACGCGGCGGTTGGGCACGCGGGCTAGGATGCTCAGCCCTTCCTGGTAGGTTGCCCAGGCCCGCTCGTAGTCGCCGCCGCGATAGTAGTAATGCCCCAGATTATTGAGCGCGGCGGCCAGCGCACCGGTGCTGCCCAGCGAGCGCCGCAGCGCGACGACTTCCTGCAGGCACGCGCTGGCGTCGCCGAGCCGGCCCAGGCGCGAGTAGGCCACGCTGAGGTCTTGCAGGGCGTTGGCCAGGGCGTGAGCGTCGCCGTCCTGACGGTGCAGGTCGAGCGCCTGCTGCAAATATTCCACCGCCGCTGTTAGCTCGCCCAGGCGCAGGTGCGCCACGCCCAGAATCTTGAGAGCGCGCCCCTGCAGGTCAGGCTGCTCGGCAACGTGAGAGGCCAGTTGTTGTGCTTCGGAGACAGCGGTCTGGAAGTCGCCGCGCTGGAGCTTGATGAAGGCGCGCTGAAGCTGAATGTAGGTGTGGCCCGTCTTGTCGCCCGCCTCGGCGAAGCCACGCTCGGCCTCGTTGAGCGACTGCTCGGCCTCCTCGTAGTTGTAGCGGTCGGTGTGCACGCGCGCGCAGTTGTACAGCAGCCCCGGCGCGAAGATGCCGATCTGCCCCAGTTGGGCGCGCCACTTGAGCAGCGTCTCGACTTTGCCCTGGGCGAAGTACATGTTGGCGACGCGATCCGAAATCTTGGCCGCCCGCTCGATCAGACCGGCGGCCATGTAGTGCTCGAAGCCCCACTCCACCTGGTTGCGCTCTTCGAACCAGCGCGCCGCTCGCGCGTGCAGGGTCAGGAACAGGTTGGGGTCATCCTGCTTGAGTTGGCGCTGCAGGAAGTTGCGGAAAAGGCGGTGATAGACCAGCCCGCCGGCCATCTTGGAGATGAACAGGTTGCGGCTCTGTATCTCGGCCAGCCACTCGGCGCTGTCGGAGAGTTGGAGCACGGACGAGCATAGTTCCGGCGTCATGCGCAGCAGCGTGGAGGAAGCGAGCAGAAAGTCGCGCAGGCCGGGCGGCTGCGCTTCCAGCATGGACGCAGCCAGCGAGTCGAAGAGGGCTTCGGGGCCTTTGCCGCCTTTGAGGATGACCTGTTCCAGATCGGCGGGCAGCGGGTGCAGCGCCAGAACGGTGCCCGCCGGCCACCCTTCCAGGCGTGCCGCCAGGTCTTCGGCTTCGTCCAGGGTGCGCACGCTGCTGCCCGGCGTGGACTGGGCCATCTCGAAAATCTCAGCGGCGGTGAAGCGAAGCTGTTCCTGGCCCAGGGCCAGCACCTCACCGCGCGCGATGAGTTCGGTCAGCGGCAGGTTGGGCAGCACGCGCCCGATCAGAAGCAGGTGGCAATTGGACGGCAGGCGTTCGAGCAACACCTGCATCCAGTACTCGACCGCCGGCGACTCGGAGATGATCTGAATGTCGTCGAGGATGTAGAGAGTGTGCCCGGACGTATTCTCGCGCAGGTAATCAGCGACCAGGGCCGCCATCTCGGCGGGGGTCATGCCAGGCAAAGGGGCCAGTCGCGCTATTCCCGGCGCGACGGAGTCCAGGACTTGCAGCGCGCGCTGGAAGAGATTGGGCAGGTCGCGTTCGCGCTCTTCGATGGTGTGCCAGGCGATAGCGTCTGGAATCTGGGCGGCGAATTGAGCGACGAGAGTGGTCTTGCCGTAGCCGGGCGGCGCACAGACCAGGGTCAGCTTATGCTGGCGCGCGCGGGCGAGCAGTTCCAGGAGTCGCGGTCGCTCGATGACGCCTGAGACGTAAGGAAATAATGTGTCGCGTTGCAGCGTGCCATACGCCATTGGAACAAGCCTCAACCGGCATCATTGTTCGGAAACTTGGCAAGCGGTCTCAACCTACCCGCCCACTGTCCCGGCTATGAGGCGACCGAAAGCTCGCAGCATGGATCAGTGAGAGCGGGTGCTCTCGCCGCCAGGCCTACGAACTCTGGATCATCCCTTGTAGCATCGCTGGCAGCAGCATCCTGCCAGACGCAAAGACCCTTCTATGTAGTATGGCAAATCACTACCGGGAATGCAACATTGCCCTCGGGATGCAAAACTTGTCAGCGAGTGCCCGCGCCGGGCACAGACCTCATCGCTCTGGCTTCACTGCATCCGGTTTCTCGCTGCTCCCTCACGGCTTGATCACGATTTTCAGCACGTCGCCGCGTGCGTCGCGCAGCAGCGTCATGGCTTCGACGATGCGCTCCAGCGGCATGACATGGGAAATGATCGCCTCGCCATTGACGTGACCATCCTTGAGAAGCTGCAAACAGGTGGGGAAGTACAGGGCGGGCGCAGCATGAGAGGCGCGCAGTTGCAGCTTGCGGAAGTGGAACTCGTTGGCGTCGAAGGTCAGCGCAGCGCCGGGGCCATACTCGATGCCGATGAAGGCGATGATACCGCCGTAGTTCATCACCGGCAGGGCGCTCAGCACTGCCGAGGCCGACGCCGAGACCAGCGCCCGGTCAACCCCACCGCGCCGGAAGGGAATGGCCTCGACCGGCGTCTCACGGGTCAGGATCACGCTGTCCGCCCCGTAGAGGCGCGCCAGGTCCGCGCGCCTGCCGCCCGACCGGTTGGCGGCGTAGATGTGCGCCGCGCCCTTGCGCCGCACCAGGGGAATGGACAGCAAGCCAATCGGGCCGAGGCCCAGCACCAGCACGTCGTCGCCCAGGGCAATGTCCGCCGTATAGGTCATGTCCAGGGCTACGCCCAGCGGCTCGCTGAGGCTGGCGACTTCGAAGCTCAGGCCGTCGAAGGGGACGAGGCATTCTTTAGGGGCCAGGATGTACTCGGCGAAGCCCATGCTCTCGTTGTTCCAGAAGTTCGGCCCTTTGTTGCACAGATCGGAGCGCCCGTTGCGGCATAGCTCGCACGTGCCGCAGTAGGAACCGCTC
>JAGPFT010000308.1 GCA_018056405.1 Anaerolineae bacterium | reverse complement strand
GCGATCAACCGCGCTTCCCCCCTCCCCGCAAGCAGGGAGGGGACCAGAGGTCCCTGGCGTGTCCTACACCCCCGCTACGGACACGCTTTCCCCCTCCTCGCTTGCGGGGAGGGGACCAAAGGTCCCTGACGTGTCCTACACCCCCCGTGCCGACGCAGTTCCCCCCTCCTCGCTTGCGGGGAGGGGACCAGAGGTCCCTGGCGTGTCCTACACCCCCCGTGCCGACGCAGTTCCCCCCTCCCCGCAAGCAGGGAGGGGGCTAGGGGGTGGGGTCTTCTACCCCGAAGACGTGTTCGCCTACACCTATGCGGTCTTGCACAGCCCCACCTACCGGGCGCGCTACGCCGAGTTCCTCAAGATTGACTTCCCCCGCCTGCCACTGACGAGCGACCCTGAGCTGTTCGCCGCGCTGGTCGAGATGGGCGCGGAACTGGTAGACCTGCACCTGCTGCGCGCGCCAGCGGTGGATCGCTTCATCACCACGTTTCCCGCTGAAGGTGACGGGCGCGTTGAGCGCGGCTATCCCAAGTACGACGAGAAGATGCGGCGGGTGACCATCAACAAGGCGCAGTATTTCGAGGGCGTTCCGCCGGAGGTGTGGGCGTTCTACGTCGGCGGCTACCAGGTGTTGGAGAAGTGGCTCAAAGACCGGCGCGAGCGCGTCCTCACCTGGGACGACATCCAGCACTACCAACGGATCGTCGTGGCGCTGGCCGAGACGATCCGGCTGATGGAGGAGATTGACGCGCTCATTCCCGGCTGGCCGCTGGCGTAGGGCGCGGGCGGGGGACTAGACTTCTCAAGTATCCGAAAACTTCGGAAGTCTTTCGGGAGTCCGGCTCCTCACGCCTCTCTCCTCACATCTACTACTTGCTTATTGCCGCGATTCTCAGTACCTTCAAGAGTGCGTCCATTTCTCATCCGGCGAGCGTGACATCATGGCGAGCGATGACCTCATCAACCAGGTCTTAGGGCAGGGCCAGTATGAGATTCGGTCTGTGCTGGGCCGGGGGGGGATGGCCACCGTCTACCTGGCGCGCCAGGCTTCGATGGACCGCGACGTGGCGATCAAGGTCATGACCCCTGAGCTGGCCGACGACGAGCAGTTCGTCGCCCGCTTCGAGCACGAAGCGCAGCTCATCGCCCGGCTGCAACACCCGCACATCCTGCCGGTCATTGACTTCGGACGCGAAGACAAGCACATCTACATCGTCATGCAACTGGTGCGCGGCGGCAGCCTGGACGACCGCCTGTCGCGCGGGCCGTTGCCGTTGCCGTTGGCGGCGCGGATGCTCGGTCAGATCGCCAGCGCGCTGACCTTCGCCCACGAACAGGGCATCGTGCACCGCGATCTCAAGCCCAATAACGTGCTGCTCGACGAGCGCAACAACGCCTACCTGACCGACTTCGGCATCGCCAAGATGCTCGCCGGGACGACCAAGCTCACCGCGACGGGCAATATCCTGGGCACCCCGGCCTACATGGCCCCCGAACAGTGGCGCGGCGAACTGGTGGACGCCCGCACCGACATCTACTCGCTGGGCATCATGCTCTACGAGATGGTGCTCGGCCAGCTTCCCTTCTCCGGCGACACACCCTATACCCTGATGTACAAGCACTTCAACGACGCGCCGCCGCCCCCACACCTGGCCAATCCCGACCTCGCCCCTGACGTGGAAGCGGTCATCCTGCGCGCCCTGGCCAAGAACCCCGACGACCGCTACCAGTCCGCCGAAACGATGGCCGAGGATTTCGTCACGGCGCTGCGTGCCGGGCCGACTCGCCCCCGGTCTGCGCCCGCGCCGGACATGGAGCGGACCGTGATCGGCGAGGAGGCCGAGCCTACCCGCGCCCCCTCACCGCCAGAACGCGCGACTCCGCCCACGCCGCCGGGCAGTGTGCCGCCCACGCCGCCGGGCAGTGTGCCGCCCACGTCGGCGGCCCCGCCGCGACCGCCGGTCGCCGCGCCCGGTCGCGGCGGACTCAATCCGCTGGTCATCGGCGTAGCCGCGCTGGGCGTGATCGCCGTTGTCGCCGTGATCGCGCTGCTGGCACTGAGCGGCGGCGACGACAAGGGAAAAGAGAGCGTCCTCCCGACGGTCACCGCGACGGTTGCGCCTACCGCCACGTCAACGGAGACGCCCACGCCGACCGAGACACCCACGCTCGCGCCCACCGCGACGCCGCGCACCACGTTCGCCACCATCCTTTCCGAGCGGGGCAATGTGCGGCGCGGGCCTGGCTTTGAGTATGAGGTGATCGCCACGCTGAGCCGCGAGGACGAGGTGATCGTCGTCGGCGTGAGCGAAGATGGTGGCTGGTACCAGGTCGTCGGCGGGGGCATCCCTGGCACGGGCTGGGTCTCGGCGGAAGTGGTGCGCATCTCCGGCAACCCAGGCATCCCCGTCGTCGTCCTGCCCACAGCCACTTTCACGCCGTCGCTGACGCCGACCGAGACCCCCGTGCCGACCGACACCCTGACGCCGACATTCACGCCAACTGATACGCCCGCGCCGAGCGATACGCCGACGCCGACGACCACGCACACGCCCGCCCCGACCGAGACGCTCACGCCCACCGCCGGCGCGGTAGACCCGGCTCTGTTCGTCCCGGAGACGCTGCGGCCCCGCAGCCTGGACGCGGTGGGCATCACCCTCGACTACCCGGCGAACTGGCCCGACCCCTGGTTCTTCGGCCTGACCTACTTCCTCGCCCCGGTGGATTCGAGCAATCCCCTGGCCGGCTCGTACCCGACGATCACCCTGGTGCGTGGCTCGCCAGCGCAGGTCTTCAGTAGCGGCGTTACCAGCGACATCAGCAGCCTGGTCAGTGCCATCGAGCACCCTTTCGGCTCGGACTTCAGCGGGATGAGCGTCCCTGCCGAGGAGTTCGCCTTCCCGGCGCGGCTGATGGACATCCGCGAAGGGGGAATGCACCTGTGGACGTGGCTGATCGAGCTTGCGGCGGACGACTGGCTGCACCTGATCGTGCTGGCGCCGATCGGTGAGTTCGATCTGCCCTTCGGCGAGAACGTCCTGCTGCCGATGGTGCGCTCGATCCAGGTGGATGGTCGCCCGCTGGTCCGCCCGCCCACGCCGACGCCCGGCCCCACCAACACACCCACCCCAACGGACACGCCCGCCGCACCGACGCCTCTGCCAGAGAACGCGCTGGTCCTCAGCGGCGTCCCCCTGCAGCCGGGCGAGGCCGTGCTCGACACCTTCGACAGCAATGAGAACGACTGGCGCTTCGCCAACATCCTTGACGGGCAGTTGATCATGGAAGCGCCAGAGCTGGACTTCATGCGCTGGGCCTTCCCCTACCCGTTGCTGCAAGGTGACGCGGCCTTCTACGCCGAGGTGACCGCCGAGCTGGTCAGCGACACCAACTACTACGAGTACGGGATAGCCTTCCGCGTGGTGGACGACAAGAATTTTTACTATTTCGTGGTGGATCACCGCCGGCAGTTCGTGCTGTTCAAGGTCACAGACGCCAACGTAGAGGAACTGCTTCCGGCGATAATTGACAGCGCGGTGCGCGTGGGGCAGCACCAGCCGCATACGTTCGGCGTGCTGGTCATCGGCGACTACATCGAGGTCTATCTGAACGGGCAGCTTAAGGGCGCGGTAGTTGACGGCACGCACACGCGAGGCGGTGCCCGCCCGATCTCGTACACCTATATGGACGCGAACACGCCCGTGACCGTCGCCTTTGACAACTTCGCCTACGTGCCGCTGACCATCGCCGGCAACCCGCTGCTGAGCGAGCGAGCCAGCGCCATCATCGGCACGGTGCAGCCCGACCTGACCAATATCCTGCTGACCGGGAGCAGTGGCGCGCGCGCCCTGGCGGCGCTCATCGGCGGGCAGCCGTTCGCGGCGCTGGCCCGCACCGCCGACAACCAGTACATCTTCGGCTACGCACGCGGCGCGACTGGCTGGGTGCCCGCCTCCGCATTGGCGCTGACGCGCGCCGGCGCGCCCGCCCTGATCACGGCGCTGCCCGTGCTCGACGCGGCGACGGAAGGCAGCGAGGACTTGCCCTGGCCGGTGACCTGGCCCGGCCAGGAAACGCCCACGCCCGCCCCGTCGCTCACGCCCACGCCGCCGCCCACTGCCGCCGCGACGAGCACGCCGGCTCCGCCCGCACCGGGCAACATCGCCTATGGCCAGACGGCAGAAGTGGCGATTGCCGCCGGGCAGACCGTCACCGTGACCTTCGCGGGGAGCGCTGGCGATCTGGTGACCGTAGCCGCCGACGCTGGCGCGAACGCCACCCTGGACACGGCCCTACGCCTGCTGGGGCCAGACGGCATCCTCATCGCCGAGGACGATGACAGCGGCCCCGGCCTGAACCCGTTGCTGGCGGACGTTGCCTTGCCCGCATCCGGCCAGTACGCGATTGAGATCGTCCACTATCGCGGCGAAGGGAGCGTAACACTGCGCCTGGACAAGATGAGCTGATCGGCTGGCGCAGGCCCAGGCCGGCCAACCTCACAC
>JAGPFT010000307.1 GCA_018056405.1 Anaerolineae bacterium | reverse complement strand
CCCTCTCCACACGCGGAGAGGGGACTGAGCCAGATACTTACTCCCCCTCTCCGTATATGGAGAGGGGGCCGGGGGGTGAGGTCTGCAACCGATCTCTGCACCTGCCCCCAAATCCGAATGCACCCCCTGAGAGATAGGGGCGTGCAAAACCTGTCAGGCAACAGGGTCGCGCTCCTTAGCCTCACCCCTGCTCGGCGCTAGCGCGCCTCGCCGCCCCCTCTCCACCACGTGAAGAGGGGGCAAGCCGAGCGCAGCGAGGCTGGGGGTGAGGCTACTGCCAGCGTCACACGTATCACTGACAACCTTTGCACGCACCCCCCTGGCGCACTGCTCGGATGGATGACAGGAAACTGGGTTATAATATTCAGAATCCCACTTTGAAAGGAACGAAATGATGCAACATGCCGATACATTATTAACTGGCGGCACGGTGCTGACCCTCAACGAGCGGCTGGATCGGTACGCGCCGGGGGCGGTAGCCATCCAGGGTGACAGCATTCTCGCCGTCGGCCCCGAAGAGGCCCTCTGCGCCCGGTACAGCGCCGATAGTGTGGTGGACTGCCGGGGCCAGATTGTAATGCCGGGGCTGGTCAACGCGCACACGCACATGCCCATGTCGTTGCTGCGGGCGATGGCTGACGACCTGCGCCTGGATGTGTGGCTGATGGGCTACATGATGCCGGTTGAGCGCGAGTTCGTCAGCCCGGAGTTCGTGCGGTTGGGCACTGAGCTATCGTGTGCCGAGATGATTCGCGGCGGCACGACGCTCGTCGCCGATATGTACTACTTTGAGGCAGAGGTGGCGACAGCCATGGCGGCGGCTGGGCTGCGCGGCGTGTGCGGCCAGACGGTGATGAAGTACCCTGCGCCGGACGCCGAAAGTTACGAGGAGAGCCTGGCCTATACACGGCGCTTCATCGAGGAGTGGCGCGGTCATCCGCTGATCATGCCGTCGGTAGCGCCGCACGCGCCTTACACCTGCACCGAAGAAATCTTGCAAGCCTGCGCTGACCTGGCCGTTGAATTCGACGTGCCCTTGCAGATTCATATTCTAGAAACGCGCCAGGAGGCGGAAGATAGCTGGGCGGCCTATGAGCAGAAAGTGGTCAACCGCGTGGCGGAACTGGGCGTGTTTCGCGCCAAGACCATCGCCGCCCACTGCGTGCACGTGGACAGCGAGCAGATTCGTCTGCTGGATCAACACAAGGTGGCGGTTGTCCACAACCCCACCAGCAACCTCAAGCTAGCGAGCGGCATCGCGCCGGTCGTCGAGATGCTGGAGCGCGGGGTGCGGCTGAGCATTGGCACGGATGGAGCGGCCAGCAACAACGACCTGGATATGTTCGAAGAGATGCGCCTGGCGGCTTTGCTGGCCAAAGGTGCGACGTTCGATCCGGTCGTGCTGCCCGCCAGGGATGCCCTGCTGATGGCGACGCGCTGGGGGGCAGAGGCGCTGCGCCTGGGGCATCTGACTGGTAGCCTGGAGCCAGGCAAGCGCGCGGACCTGATCGTGCTCGATCACAACCCTATGCACAATGTACCGCGTTTTGGGCGCGACCCAAACGCCATCTATTCGCAGGTTGTCTATGCCAGCCAGGCGGCAGATGTGCAGCATGTGATGGTGAATGGGCGCTGGCTGATGCGCGAGCGCACCCTGCTGACGCTGGACGAAGGGCGCATCCGCCGCGAAGCCGAGGAGTATGCGCGGCGGGTGGACACATTCCTCATCGCGCGCGAGGGCAATGTCCTCAATAAGCTGGTGGCCATTGGCGGGCTTCAGCAAGAGGAGAGCTTCGAGATTCAGGTGAAGGCCCTGGTGAATGGCAATGGAGAAGACCTGATTGCGCGGTTGTTGCGCGACCCGGCGGTGCAGATCGTCAAGCACAACCATTACCGGCAGTACGACACGTATTTCCTGTTCGATGACGAAGATCAGGGCCGCGTGCGCTACCGTGAGGACGATTTCATCGGTGCGTCGGGCGAGTTGGAGTCGGTGCGCACACGGCTGACGTACACGATCCCAGACAAGGCGCGCGAATTCGACGAGGCGGTGCTGCTCTCGCACTCGCGCTTCATCGCTCCCGCCGACCGCCCGCTGCGCTTCTACCGCGAGTATTTCAAAGCTCACCGCGAGTGTGAGGTGCACAAAGACCGGTTGCGCTGGCATGTGCTCTACAAGGGCGTGCTGTTCTATGTGAACCTTGATCATGTGATGGAGCCGAAGACTGACCGCCGCTACATCGAGATCAAGTCGCGGACGTGGTCGGCGCGCGATGCCGAGTACAAGGCAGCGCTGGCAGCAGAGATTTTGGACGAGGTGCTGGGTATTCAGCCCGCAGAGCGGGTGCGCATGGAATACGTGGACTTGTGCTAGGGATTGTCAGGTCCACGAACAGGTTGCCTGGCGGTTGTCGGATGCCCCTATCCCCCGGCCCCTTCTCCCAGCGAAGCTAGGGGAAGGGGAGAATCGCGTGCCAGATCGTCCCCCCTCTAGCTTGGCTGGAGGGGGGAGGCATTCAGCGAGCATTCCCGGACTTCCCCTGGCAACAGAGGGCGAGACCGCTTAAGCCGGCGGCAGACAGAAAACAAAGGCGGCCCTGCCAGCGAAGGGGCCGCTCTCTATTCGCCATGCGCCAGCCGCCCGGCCTCTCACTCGAGGGGGTTGTCCAGGCGAAAACCATGCCCGCGCACGGTGATCAGGTACTGGTGATCGGGGTCTACTTCGGCCAGGCGGTCGCGCAGGCGGCGCACGAGCGCGTCAATGGCCTGCTCGCTGACGCCCTCGCCGACGGCTTCGGGCCAGACCGCTGCGATCACTTCGTCGCGGGTGCGCACAGCTCCTGGCTCCTCATAGAGCAGTTCCAGCAGGCGATATTGCGGCAGGCTGAGCGGCGGGTCTACTTCGTCTCCCTTGATGAACACCCGCCGCGAATTCTGGTGGATCACCAGGCGGCCTAGCGCGTGGGGCAGTTCGTCCATCAGCAAGGGGGCGGTGGCTTCGGAGCCGACAAAGGTAATTTTGACGGCCAGGGCGATCTGAATCTCGTCTCCGTCTTTCAGGGGCAGGCTCGTGTTCTTGATCTGCCGCCCATTGACCCAGGTTCCGTTCTTGCTGTCAAGGTCTTCCAGGTAGTACACATCCCGGTCGCGGAAGATGCGGACATGCTCGCGCGAGACCTCGCGTTCGGGCAGTACCAGATCGCACTCCCCCCCACGCCCGATGACCACTTCATCCTTGCTAACCGTCCAACGCTGGCCGGCTTTTTCGCCCTCGTGGATGATGAGAACGGGTCTGTCAAGTCCGTTTGACATAGCACTCTTCCTCGCCAATTGCCGCTCGCCGGGGCAGGTAGGGGCGCTCTTCCGAGTGGTCGCACGACATCTGTCAGGAGTATAGCGATACTCGCGGCATACCTCAAGCCCGATCACGGTGTGTGCCAGGTCATCAGTGACTCGCGGGACGTGAGAGCATTGACCTCACCCCCTGGCCTCGCTACGCTGGGCCTGGAACAGACTTCCGAAGTTTTCGGAAACTTCGGAAGTCTGGCATTCGAGCGCCTGTGCGGGTAGGGGCGGGTTTGCAAACCCGCCCCTACAAACGGTTCAGGGGCGGACAGCAGCGTGACGGGATGCTGCCCGCCTGGGGTGTTAGCGCGGGCGTCAGTTGTGCGACAACTCGACGTTGATGGTGATCGGACTCTCGGTGCTTTCTCCGACGATGATGCCGTCCGCGCTGACCGGCAGGTAGCCTTCGGCGCGCACCAGCACGCTGTAGAGCAACGGTTCTTCGTCGGTGCCGCGCGGGAGCAGAGTGGAGACCAGGAAGCGTCCTTCGCTATCGGCCAGCGAAACGCCGAGCACCTGGCTCTGTGTCCACACAAAATCCTCCACGCTGAACTCAGATTGTAACACGAGGAACATCGCCCCTGGAACGCCCTGTCCGGTCTCGGCGTCGGTGATGCGCCCGCTTATCTGCACGCCGGCGGCGCTGGCGAAAACGCCGACCGGAAGCTGGCCCAGGCCCACCTTGGCGGTGACGGTGCCCACTGAGATGTTGCTGATCAGGATTTCCACACCATAGGTGCCGTCAGGCAAGGCAGCCAGGCTGTCCAGGCCGAGATAGAAATCCTCCCCCTCGGATGGGGCGTTCCACGGCTCTGTGACCTCGAACAGCACGTCACCGTCCACCAGCCAGCGGCGAGTCCAGGAGGTGCCGGGCGCGAGCAAACGCCAGTTGAAGAAGGCGTAAAGCTGCGCAGTCCCGGCGGGGAACTCGCTGCGGATAGAACCGGTGGGTACGCCGCTGATCTGCTCGTTGGTGAAGCGGAAGTCGCTGAAGATGAGGGTGCCGGTTGCCTGAGCGCCGCCCGCGACGACGAAATCGGCGGTCGCGCTGAGCGCATTCTCGATGTATAGCTCCAACCGGTACTGGCCGGGCACAAACTCACCGGCAGCGGGCATGATCCACACGCCCTGCGCCTCGCCTTCCCAGGCTTGGGTGTCGCGC